>JBEVND010000176.1:0-8234 GCA_040508285.1 Rariglobus sp.
CGAGATCCAAAACGCCGTGCAAAACCTCGGCCGAAAATGCCTGGTTTTGATCGCCGATCTCTCGAAGTTGGAGAACTGCGAGCGCGTCGTAAAACAGACGCACAAGACCTTCGGTCGCCTCGACATTCTTGTATCCAACGCCGCGCACCAGACGCGGAAACCGTCTCTCGAAAAGGTCACAGACGCGCAGTTCGACCACACGTTTAAGACGAATATTTACGCCTACTTCCGTCTCGCGAAAGCCGCTCTCCCGTTCATGAAACCGGGTTCGGCGATCATCGCCACGAGTTCGGAAACCGGTCTCCTTGGTTCACCGCAATTGACGGATTACTCGTCGACAAAGGGCGCAATCAACGCGTTCACCAAGGCGCTGGCGATTTCTCTCATCGAGCGCGGTATTCGCGTGAATGCCATTGCACCCGGCCCCGTCTGGACGCCCCTCAATCCCGCTGATCCCGGCCTGTCGCCCGCCAAGGTGGCGAAGTTCGGCGAGACCAACCCCATGAAGCGCCCCGCGCAGCCAGAGGAACTGGCACCGGCCTACGTGTTCCTCGCTTCCGACGCCGACTCATCGTTCATCACCGGTATCGTGCTGCCCGTGATGGGCGGTGAAACCACCGCAGGTTAAGCGGCGAGGCACGCGTGAACCCGTTTCGATAGTTGAACTCAGCGCGCGAACTTAGTTCGCCGCGTTGAGTTCGACTTTGAAAACGCTGCCCGAGCCCACTTTGGATTCGAGGCGGATAGCGCCGCCCAAGTCGGTGACGGCGCTTTGAGCAATCGAGAGCCCGAGACCAACGCCAGGCTGCTTACCGCCCGAGTCAAACCGGACAAACGGTTGAAACACTGTGCGCAGCTCGTCGGCCGCGATGCCGGCTCCGTTGTCTTTCATGCAAAGTAAAATTCTGCCGTCGGCCGTTTCCTCCGACCAGATTTCTACCAGCGGCGTGCGATCGGCCGGCACGTATTTCACGGCGTTGACCAATAGGTTCGAGACGATCTGCAGAAGTGGAACGTAGCTGCCACCCACGGCGTGCAAGTATGAGCTTTTATTCACCACGGCGGCTCGCTCATTGAGAAAGGCTTGGGAAAGCTCGATCGCGTCGCTCACCACTTCGTCGAGATTTACTGAGTCTCGCGGTGCCGGAGCGGCGCGACCGGCTTCGCGTGCACGGCCCAGGACATCGGCGGCGAGCGTTTGCAGCTTGGTCGACGCACGAAGGATGCGGGCGACGTGCTCTTTTCCTTGTTCGTTGAGCACGCCACATTCACCGGAGGTGAGCATCTCGACAAACGATTCGATGGTGCGAAGCGGTCCGCCTGCGTCATGCGACAACATCGCTGACGTCTTCTTAAATTCGTCGAGGGCGAGTCGCAGGCTGGCGGTGCGTTGTTCGACTTTACGCTCGAGAAAATCGCCCAAGCGACGCTGCTCTTCAAAGAGCGCTGCGAGACGTTTTTTTTGTTCGGCCTGAACTCCGATCAGCCAGCTCCACGAACTTTCTGAGGTAACGATGCCGCCATAGCGCCCGTCCTTCGTAAAGACCACCACAACGGCGTCATGGTCAGTGCCGAGTGCGGCGAGCACCGCGTCGGCCGGTTCGTCCTCCCGCACGCTGCGCCAGGAAGCACCGCCTGCCAGATCGGCAAAAATACGCGTGACGGCACCCGTGAAAATAGCGGCGTCACCCAACCGCACCAATCCTTCAAACATGCCCGTCTCAGACGAGATAATGACGCAGTATTGGGCCTGAACTTTCTGCAGCTCGGGCACCACATCCCGTAATCGTTGCTCCGGCTGGACCACCACCACTCGTGTGCTGAGCAGATCTTTTGCAGTGGTGGTCATCTACTCGGTCAAACTTACAAAATGTCTTCGATCACCAGCTCGATATCGATGTCGAGCATGAGGAGTTCGGTGTCGGCCATGACCGGTTTGATGCGTTCCATGACAAACTTCAGGACGCGTTCCCGGCCCAATTTCCGCATCACGGCTTCGCGAACAATGATGTCCTCGATGATGTCGTCCTTCACGGTGATACGGGCAAATTTTTCGCTCGTCATTAGGCGCAGCGTCCGGGTCATTGCTTCGCCGCCTATCGCCGCGTCGCGACCGATCACGAGGCCGTCTTTCACCGGCGGAATCTCCAAAGCTTTGATGCGAACGCGGACGAGTTGCTCGGTGGTGCCCGAGGAAATGTTTTTGGTTACCGTGCTGCTGGACTTACGAGATTTTGCCATAAAAGCAGAAGATTGCTGACCACGCTTCGATGAGTCGAGACTTGACGCAGTGATTCCCATGGGAGCGGGCAATGGGAGCTCGATGAAAGTGTGGTTTTTTCCCGGCAAAACGGGAAGCGCCTTGGACATGCTCACACGTTAACACAAGAGAAGCTCTCGCAACATAGGGCCGTTTACTGCCTCAAAGGACGGGTTAGAGGACCGCAGCCGCCCACGAGGGAAGTTCAAAGCGGCGTCCACGCGCGTGATCCTGAAGCAAGTTCTGCAACCATTGCCGGGAGCACGTGCAGTTCTGAACTTCGACGAACGTCTTCTCTCCGTTTTTCACGATGGAATAGTTTTCCACATGAACGGTGACGGGCTCGCGTTCGCCGATCAGCTGACAGGTCACGTCGACTGACTTCGCACGCGAATCGATCTTGAGGTCACTCACCTCACCGTAGCGGGTGATAAGACCATTCACATAACGGCGGGCGGCCTGACTGGCCATGGCATCTTTGGCGGCGGTAAACATAGGCAAAAGGTTTACCCTCCAGTCCCGCCGTGATGGAATTGGTTCCGGCGCATTGTGTTCATAGTTGAGCATAAACGTGAACCACGCGCCCAAACCGTGGTCGGTTCGTCACGTCCATCGACAACTTATGAAACTCTCTCTCGCCCACCTGAAACGCTACAAAGAGATTGCCTTGCTCCTCTGGAAGTATGGCCGCGCGGATCTCGTGCAAAAGATGGAATTCGACGAGCCGTTTGACCCCGCCAAAGAGGGCAAGCGCAACGAAAACGTCACTCCCGACCAACTGGCTGACGACCTTGAGGCGATGGGCCCCACCTACGTTAAAATCGGCCAGGTGCTCGCCGGCCGGCCGGATCTTCTCCCCGAGGCTTACATGAAAGCGCTCGAGCGGCTGCAGGATAAAGTGAAACCGTTCCCCTACGAAGAGGTGGAGCAGATCGTCATGACTGAACTCGGCGTGCGCATCTCAAAAGCCTTCGCGCATTTCGACCCCGTGCCCCTCGCCGCCGCGTCACTCGGCCAGGTTCACGCCGCTACCTTGCGTGACGGACGCGCGGTCGTCGTGAAGGTTCAACGGCCTGGTATCCGCGCGCAGATCGCCGAGGATTTCGAGGTGCTGGCCGAGATCGCCTCGTTCCTCGATAAACACACGGACGCGGGCCGTCGTTACCGTTTTGGCACGGTGCTCGAGGAGTTCCGCATCACCATCCAGCAGGAGCTCAATTACGAAAACGAGGCTCAGAACCTCATTACGGTTGGCCGCAACCTCATCGAATATCCGCTCATCACCGTGCCACAGCCGGTGCCCGATTTCAGCACGCGCAGTGTGTTGACGATGGATTACGTGCAGGGCCGCAAGGTCACCTCCATCAGTCCCCTCGCCCGCATCGATCTCGATGGCGCGGCCCTGGTGGAAGAGGTGTTCAAGGCCTATCTCAAACAGGTGCTCGTCGACGGTATTTTCCACGCCGATCCGCATCCAGGAAACGTCTTCCTCACCGACGATCATCGCATTGCGTTGCTGGACCTCGGCATGGTTGGCCACACCGGACCCGGCATGCAGGAACACTTGCTCAAGCTCCTGCTCGCCGTGAGCGAGGGCAAGGGCGAGGAAGCGGCGGAGATTGTTATTCGCATGAGCGAAAAACTCCCGACGTTCGATGCTCCGGAATTTCGCCGCAAGATCAGCCAGCTCGTCGCGCTACGCCGCGATCAGGGGTTGGAGCAAATCAAGGTCGGTCAGTCGCTGCTCGACGTAAGCACGCACGCGCGCGACAACGGCCTCTTCGTGCCGAGCGAGCTGACGCTCCTTGGAAAAACGCTGCTTCAGCTCGATGAAGTCGGTCGTATTCTCGATCCTCAGTTCGATCCCAACGCATCCATCCGCAACAACGTCACCGAGCTGATGACGCGCCGGATGAAGAAGGATCTTACGCAAGGCAGCGTGTTCAGCTCGCTGCTTGAACTCAAAGATTTCACCACGCAGCTCCCCGGCCGCTTGAACCGCATCATGGATGCGGTCACCAACGCCGAAGTCGAAGTGAAGGTGAAGGCGGTCGACGCCAAGCTGATGCTGGATGGCATGCAAAAGATCGCCAACCGCATCACCATGGGCCTCGTGCTCGCGGCCTTGATCGTCGGCGCGGCCTTGATGATGCGAATCACCACGCCCTTCACGCTCTTTGGCTATCCCGGTCTCGCGATACTGTGCTTCCTTGCTGCTGCTGGTGGCGGCTTCTGGCTCTTGGTCACCATTTTGATGCACGATCAACGCAACAAGGATAAGTGACCGCCATGAAAACCGCGGGGAAACCTGACCCGATTTTCATCCGGCGTTTCCCGCGCCTGCTTTGGCGGACCGTTCAGGTTTTTTTCTCGGACAGTGTTACCCGCCTCGGTGCCGCTCTCGCCTTCTACACGACGGTCGCGGTCGCACCGATGCTGGTCCTCACCATCGCGGTGGCCGGCTTTTTCTTCGACAGTAAGGACGCCGCCCGAGAACGCATTCTCGACGAGATCGAAAACCTCGCCGGCGAACAAGCCGGTGCGGCAATCGAAGCCGTCCAAAACCCAGCCAACGCCGAGGCGGGGCGTATCGCCACGACCATCAGCGCAGGCACGCTCCTGTTTGGCGCCTTCGGTGTGTTCTACCATCTGCAGGACGCACTCAACGCGATCTGGCACGTGCCGCCTCCGAAGGAGATCAACTGGTGGCGCACACTGCGCAAACGGCTCTTCTCGCTGGCAATGGTCCTCGTCACCGGGTTTCTGCTGCTGGTCTCGCTCATCGCGAGCGCATTCCTCAGTTGGCTGAGCGCCAATACCGTGGCTCGGCTGGGACTGCCGCCGCTCGTGCTGCAAATAGTGAATCTGGTTTTCTCGCTCGGAATGATCACGCTGCTGTTCGCAGTGATTTTTCGGCTGCTGCCCGACACGCGAGTTCGTTGGCGGCATGTGTGGCTTGGCGCGACCTTTACCGCGGTGCTCTTCACCATCGGCAAGACCGGCCTCGGATTTTACCTCGCCAATGCCAGCCTCGCTTCGGCTTATGGAGCGGCCGGCTCGTTGATCGTGCTGCTGTTGTGGTGCTATTATGCCGCGCAGATCATTTTCTTCGGCGCCGAGTTTACGCGTGTGACCGATCTGAGCGACGGTGGGCGTGATTTCTCGCACTTGGATCGTCCCGTGCGCCGCAATTTGTCGCTATAAACCGTTAAGAACGTCGCCGGAATCCGGATACAAAAAAGGCCCGCCGCGAAATGCGACGGGCCTTTTTGCTACATTAACTAAACTGGTTCTAACAACAGCGCTTAAGCAGCGCGGGAGTCCTTGGGAACGGAAGCCTCACCGGTGCTGCCGATGTCTTCGGCACCGGCGTCTTTGTAGATCTTCTTGGCCGTGGTGACTTCATCTGAGTTCTCGGTGTGGACCGAGATGAGGATGTTACCGGCCTTGATCTTGCCTTCGTAACGCTTGGCTTCGATCTCGGGGATACCGAGGCCGATGAGCGCGCCGGCGATACCACCAACAGCGGCACCGACAGCAACGCCGCTCAGCGCAGCGATGATCGGACCCGCGGCGATGAAGGGACCGGCACCGGGGATCGCGAGGGCACCGATACCAGCGATCCAGCCAAGGGCGCCGCCAGCAAGGCCGCCTGCGCCTGCACCGGTTAGGGCGCCTTCAGGAGCCTTGGTGTGCTTCTCGTGGGCGAAATCACGGGTGGTTTCCTTGTCGGGAAACAGCACTGAGATGTCGCTATTGGAGAAGTTCGCGGAGCGCAGGCTGCCGACGATCTGCTCAGCTTGGATACGGGAGTTGGCGATACAGAATACGGATTTTTTAGACATGGGATTTTCTAGTTTAGGTTTTGGTTATTGGTTTCCGAAAATTAGTTGGTGGTCACCTCGAGCTGGTTATCAACGCGACCGGTGGCGCCGGCTTCGCGAATGGCAATCGCTTCGATGGTGCGTTTTTCGGAGGCGGTTTTCACCGGACCACGAAGAGTGACCATACCGTCCCGGGTGATGATCTTCACATTCTTGGCGTTGGTGGAGAGATCCTCGCGGGAAACGATGTCCTTACGGATGTTGGCAGTGATGGCCAAATCGGGCGCGGCGTTGCTCTGGTCGAGCGGCGTGAGTGTGGCGTTGTTACGGTCGCGCACGTTGCGACGGGTGTTATCCGCATCGGCAATCGTCGAGTAAGGATCAACCGAATAAGAACGATAGACGTTGTCCGTGTAGGTCACGTCGTTGAAACGATCGGCATCGGTCTTCTTGTAACGAGGAGCCTGCTTGATCGTGTCCTTGGAAACAGTGACGCGGAGCTCGTCCTTGTCGTCCGAAACGTAACGGATTGTGGACGGAGGAAGCGCGCTCAAGCTGTCGCCCATTCCGAGGAAGCCACCCGAGCCGACGACCAACGCGACCACGCGGCCGGCGGGAACATCGATGATCAGATCGTCAATCGTGCCGACTTTCTCGTCGGTGGAATCTTTCACGGTGAGACCGATCAGATCACTCGCGAGAATCACCCGTCCCATTGGCACCAGCGCCGGAGCGGATGAGTCTACTTTGGAGTGCGTGTGCACGTTGTTCGGCTGCTTGGGCGACGTGTCGCTCACGACGAAATAAGGGTCCTCGCCGTAGTAGCTATAAACTTCAGCAGCGTGGACAGCCTGGCCGGGACGGTTGGAACCGGGAGGGCTGAAGCGCGGAGCGTTGCTGTATTTGGTGGCGTCGCCGCGCCACTGGATGACGCGACCGTTGTTCGACGCGGTGTAGCCAAACGTGCGCGGTGGCACTTCGCGGCGAAGCTCGGTTTTGCCGTCTTCGGCGAGCACGACTTGAACGATACGACCGTTTTCAAGGTCGATGACGAAGTCATTGATCTTAGCGAGCGGGGCGCCTTGCGAGTTGTGCACGACCTGGCCCATCAGCTCAGTAGCACGGGCCGACTCGATTTGAACCAGCGAGCCTTTGGCAGTGACGGCAGGAACATTCTTCGAATGCACGTGCTCGTCCGCAGGCAACTGAGAAGCCAGCAGGAGAAAAGGAGAAGCATGCAACAGGACGCGAAGTTTGGATTTCATCGGATAGGTAGGGTTTGGATATAAACAGATCGCCTCTTAAAAAGATTCGGGCGTGCGGCCTTGACCCATCGCCTAGGGCCCCGTTCCTCGTCCAAAAACGAAACAGGCGAACCACCGGCCCCGGGCAGAGTAGATTTACCGATGAAACGCAGTTATCTGATCTACGGGAACTTAAAGACCGCGCCGTCCACCATAGGCACCAGCCCGCCAATTCATTTTCCACCGGGTAAACTCTATGGCTAAAAAATCATCCACCTCCTCCGCAGCGCCCAAAGCGACTGACGATAATTCGATCCACGTTCCTCAAAAAGCAGCCGTCGGCACCGGCGGTGCGCTTATCGGTGCTATCGTTGGCGGCCCGATCGGCGCGCTCATCGGCGGCGCCATCGGTATCGGCCTAGGTGCCGCTGCCGACCAAACTCCCGCCAAGAAACCCGCTGCTCCGGTTGCCAAAGCGACCGTCAAAGTAGCGAAGGTTGCCGCAAAGACTGCGGTCAAGACCGCCGCCAAAAAGACCGCCTCCAAGACAAAGGCGGTCGCCAAGAAGGCCGTGACTAAAACCAAGGATGCCGCGAAAGCCGTCAAAAAGACGGTCGCCAAAACTGGCAAGAAAACCACGGCCAGCGTCGCCAAAAAAGTCTCCGCCCCCAAGGCCAAGAAAACGAAGCCCGCCCCTCGTAAAAAGTAAGCTAGGGCCCGTTCGTTTTCTCTTTTCTAAAATCTCGATAGCGACTCGAAGCTGCGACCTGTTTGGTCGCAGCTTTTTCATTTCTCCCGAGGGCACCCGTAGAAAACTCCCCCATGCTGCGTTCGGTATGAACCGAATCGATTGATTATTGCCCAGACCGTCAGCACTGCGAAAGCGTGATGGCGTCCCCGACCGGG
>JBEVND010000182.1:0-5620 GCA_040508285.1 Rariglobus sp.
GCGGTCAGCGGCATCAAGGCTCGTGGGGCGACCGGACGTTTTCTCCAGCTGGTCCACAAGATCCACAGCAGCGCCAGCAAGCACAGGCCCAGCAATACATAGAGCAGGCCACGCGCAACGGCCCCGAAATCAGGCATCGACGTAGTTGATCTCGGCTCGGGCTTCGGCTTGTCCTTGTTGTTTTTGAACAAGCCTTCGACCCAGTCGGAGATGTTCTTAAAAAAGGTGCGCACACCGTCGATCATCTCTCCGATGATTTGAAATCCCTGGCGCACGAAGCCCTTTAGCCAGCCGTCCGACTCACTCACGTCGTCTATCGTGGGGAGCGGTTGCAGGCTCCAGCGGAAATCGCGATCGCGCAACGCCTCGTCGAGTGCTTGATCGACCTGCAATGGCGAAACCTGCGCCGTCGCCTCAGCCGCTTGGACCGAAACGCCGGTTGGTCCCGCGCCCGCGAGTAAACCGATTCCGAGTATCCACAAAGCCATACGTGAAGCCTTGGCCAGAGCGCCGCGCGGGGCCGGCCGGCGCAGCTCTAGCCGCAGGTCTTCGCCCGTGTGTCGCGCTTCACCATAGAATGTGCGCAACACGTGATAGGCCTTCACCAGCGGATCGACCGCCAGCCAGGTGAGGATCGTCACCAGGGCGAGTAACGTGCTGTTCATCGCCGACCAGCCGCTGAGCCCAAAGATATTCTCCATACCGAGCAACGTGCGCGCCAGCCACGGCACCGCGTAGAACGCACTCGCCACGTTTAGCCACGCGCACAGCCAGACTCCGCTGAACAGCAGCAACGCCACATGCGCCGGCCCCGGCCAGCGCATCGCTTCGCGTCGTGCTCGCTGGCTCAAACTCTCACCGTTCGCATCGGGTGACGAAGCCAGCGCGGTCACATTCTCGAAATACGTCCACACGAATCCCACCGGGAAAGCCAGCACCGCCGCCACCGGCATGAGCGGCACCGCCCAGCCTTGGACGTGCGCCTGACGCAGTCCGGTCCGCCACAGGGCGCGTCCCGAGAGCGCCGGAGCCGTGACCCCAAATCGCATGGCACGCAGCCGTCCGCAAAACTCCGCCTGCGCCACTTTCAGCCACAGGTAAAGCGCGGTAAGACCCATCGCCCGCCACAGAATTTCCTCCGGTCGGGCCGCAAACCAACTCGTCGTCGCCCAGAAATAACCGAGCCCCAGCACCCACGGAACCGTTCCCGAAAAATAGATCGCCCACGCCGCCGCCGGTGCCGACCTCGCCAGGTGCACGGCTTCTTCGACCAGTGCGACTGCGCCCGGCCCGTCACTTTTCTTGCGCGCCCGGCTCATCGCTCAGCGTTCTCCTTCCACACCGTCGCATCGTGCAGTTCGGCGGGAATCGCCGCCAACACCCGGCCCAAGGCATAAAATCCCCACACCAGGCAAAGGATCGAACCCGCCGTCACGATTCCGGCTTTCCAGCGCCGCCAATCCACGCCGCGCCTCGCTGCGTTTCGCTTCCCGGCCGCGATCCGTCGCGCAAAACAAGGGGCGCAATACAGCCGGTCATCATGCTCGGTGAGGCACTCGCGGCAGAAACTGCCTTCGCACTCCACACAACGTCCCACCGCCTCACGTTCGTCGTGCCGCACACAGCGACGACGAGGCGCAGCTGAACGCCCCGGCAATACCGGCGGAATCACCGCGCCGGTTGTCATATCGGAGCGGATACAGCCGATTCAGTCTCCGTGGCGGCTTGAGGCATGGGCGGCGGGACAGTATCCGCCTTTTGCGCGTCGCGGATCAAGGGCTCCAGCCGCGCGAGTAATTTAGCCACCTGCCGGCGGCGGGCGACGTTCGGCCACTGCGTCTTTTGCACCGCGGTTAAAACATGAAAGCGACAGGTGCGCGCGAAGATGAACCCGTATAGCGCCACCAGTCCGCTCAATCCCGCGACGCCCCAGAGCGCTACAGAAACCGGTCCGCCAGCTAGGGCCAATCCACCGAACACGACGAAAAACAGCAGGCCAATGCCGGTGACCCAGCGGGATTGCATACTTGGTTGCACGAAGAAGCCCTGCACGTCCCGAAACCACACGCGTTGATAACGCTCAGTCATCATGTTGGCTTCGACCATCAGCACGTGATCCGACGCCAGCCACAGGCTGTGATAAGTGCCGACACCGCCGCGCCGGCGGACGAGCTTCTGATAAAGTTTAGGTTGGCGAGCCATGGTGAGTCGTGGAGTTCCTCAGCCGATCCACAACGAGAGCCCCATGGCGATCCATCCGCCGATTTGCAGCGATGCGATAATGATCGCGGCGATCAGACGGCCAGTGCCCCTTCGCACGAGGCTGCGTGGTTTTTTCCATCCGTAAATCGCCAGCACCAACACGGCCGGCGCAGTCACAAACGAGAACGGCCAGACCAGCAACGGGAGCAACGCCAGGGCGAGCGCCATCGAATCGTAGACCACGATCTCGTCGGCCTTTTGAACCACCTTCTTGCGTCCCGACGACACGCACGGCGGGCACAACCGCCGGCTATCTTCCGAGGGAATCTCGCACACCGCACAGACGTAGCGCCCGCACCCGTCGCAAACGGCCGCGGCTTGATTTTCCGCATGGAAAAAACACGTCGCATCTCCCTCCAGTGAGCGCACCGCACGTGCCACCGGCTTCGCCCGGTGCCGAGCTGGAAAAAGCATGAACTGCAGCGGCGTGGCACAGCGGTCACAAGCGCCCTCCCCGGATTCACCGATTCCCGTCAGCGGCACGTTGCAACGAGGGCAAGGCGGCGCGAACGCGGCGGGAATCGGTGAACCAGAGGCAACCATGTAGCGGGTTACGTAACCGAACAACCTTATGGGCGGTGAACGATCACGCGCGTATCGGCGATGCGATCATGCAAGGCGCGGTGTTCTTCTTTGTCGAAAGCGACCATGATGTAGCCGATCAACAGCGTCATGGAGCTGATCCACTCCGAGAAATAACGGCCAACGATACGCCCCTTGCTCAGCTTGGAACCATCGGCGCGCAACAGGCGCAGACCGAGCGCGAGTTTGCCCGGCGTCGCGTCGAACTTGCGCGTGAAATACAGCGCATAGGCCAACGTGAGGGCGATGCCCACGATCTGAATCAGCACTTGAACCAGAAGCATCATCGCCACAGCCGCACCTGACTCCGGCCCTACGCCCGCCGCGGCACCGATGAGGACCGCGCTCAGCACCGCAGCCACGACAAAATTAATCACGCAGACGATGATCGTATCGATAATCTTCGCCGCGACTCGGATCCAGAAACCCGCATAGCGCACCTCGCCGCGCAGGCTCACGCCCTCGCGCAGACGCTGGAAGAATTCCTCTTTGTGCTCAGTGCTGACCCAGCGGCCTTCGAACTCGAGCATCTCGCTCTTCGGGCGAAGTCGACCGCTCACCGCGCAAACCGCCGTCGTAGGATCAACCGGAATGGCGGGCGCGCCACCGACGACCGTTGAATACGTGCGCCACTCAGCCCAGCCCTCTCTCCAAACCAGGGTGTCCGCTCGCACGGCTCCCGTTGCGACCAACTGATTAAATTCATCGTCCGTAACCGGCCCCTTTTGTTGGCCGCCGACCGCGTAGTGCCATGACATAGTGCGACGAAGAAAGGGCGGCACCCGGGCTTTTGGCAATCCTTTGCGTAAGCCGCCGGTGGTTTTTCGCGCACGGGTAAAACCCACGATATCACGCCCTTCCGCAGCACCCTTTGCCCGCCGAAACCGGTTCGGATAACCGCACAATATCCGCGCACCCTCCGCCAACGTGTGCGGAGTCCTTTTGCCCGCGGTTTGGCATCATGGGGTTCGCTCCGACCGACGCTCCGCCGGCCGACGCCTTGACCTTGACCATGAAACTCTCCGGCGCCTCCCCCAAACCCCGGTTCGTGACGTGCGACGCCAACGAAGCCGTCGCATCCGTTGCCTACCGCATCAACGAATTCATCGCCATCTACCCCATCACACCGTCGTCCGCGATGGCCGAGTCGTGTGACGAATGGGCCGCCGTTGGCAAAAAAAACATCTGGGGCCAGGTCCCTCGCGTCACGCAACTGCAGTCAGAGGCCGGCGTCGCCGGGGCCGTGCATGGCGGGCTGCTGGGCGGCGCGCTCACCACGACCTTTACCGCATCGCAGGGCCTCCTGCTGATGATTCCGAATCTCTACAAAATCGCCGGCGAGCTCCTCCCACTGACGATCCACGTGTCCGCGCGCGCCATCGCGGCTCAAGGCCTCTCCATCTTCGGCGATCACTCCGACGTCATGGCCTGCCGCGCCACGGGCTGCGCGCTTCTCTGTTCTAACAACGGTCAGGAAGCCCACGATCTCGCCCTCATCGCCCACACGGCAAGTTATCGGGCACGCGTTCCCTTCATTCATTTCTTCGACGGATTCCGCACCTCGCACGAAGTGTCCAAGATCGCCCTGCTTTCCGACGACGAGATTCGCTCCGTCATCAGCGAACGCGCCATTGCCGACTTTCGCACGCGCGCGCTCTCGCCCGACCACCCATCGATTCGCGGCACGGCACAAAATCCTGACGTCTATTTCCAAGGACGTGAATCGGTAAACCGTTTCTACGACCAGCTGCCGTCCATCGTGCAATCGGAGATGGATGGTTTTGCCGAGATCACCGGGCGTCAGTATCACCTCTACGAATACCACGGCCACCCGCAGGCCGATCGCATCGTGATCGCGATGGGCAGCTCCATCGAAACCATTTCCGAGACCGTCGATTGGTTCGTTGCCCGAGGGGAAAAAGTCGGCGTGCTTGCCGTGCGCCTCTTCCTGCCGTTCCACGTCAAAGCCTTTCTCGCCGCCATCCCGCCCACGGTAAAAGCCATCGCCGTGCTCGACCGCACCAAGGAACCGGGCTCCCTCGGCGAACCCCTGTATCTCAACGTGGTCGCAGCACTCGCGCAGGGGCTTTCGCCACTGGCCAGCTCGCCGCGCATCGTGGGTGGACGCTACGGGCTCGGCTCCAAGGAATTCACGCCCGGCATGGTGCGCGCCGTCTTTGACAACCTCGCCCGCTGGGAACCGATCCCGCGCTTCACCCTCGGCATTCTCGACGATGTGACCGGCACCTCGCTCGGCTATGACACCGAGTTTGACTTGGAAGCACCCGACGTGCGCCGCTGCGTATTCGTTGGCCTGGGTGCGGATGGCACCGTCGGCGCGAATAAAAACTCCATCAAGATCATCGGCGAACAGACCGACAACTTCGCGCAAGGTTACTTCGTCTACGACTCCAAGAAATCCGGCTCGGTCACCACGTCCCATCTCCGTTTCGGGCCGCGCCCCATCCGTGCGCCTTACTTGATCCGGCAAGCCGATTTCGTGGCGTGCAGCCAGTTCGCTTTTGTCGGTCGACAGAACATCCTCGGCTACGCCGCGCCGGGAGCGACGGTGTTGCTCAACTCACCGCACTCCGCCGCCGACACGTGGGCCCGACTCCCTCGTGAATGGCAGGAGACGCTCATCGAGAAAAAGCTGCGGCTCTACGTGATCGACGCCACTGCCGTCGCCCAGACCAGCGGCATGGGCCGTCGCACCAACACGGTTTTACAGACGTGTTTCTTCGCGCTCTCCGGCGTCCTTCCGCAGGACGAGGCG
>JBEVND010000185.1:0-6087 GCA_040508285.1 Rariglobus sp.
TTCCGCGAAGTGCAGGACGCGCTGACCGCCTCGCGTCTTCTCGAGGAGCAATCCGCCGCGCAGGCTCGCGCCGTCGAAAGCGCCCGCCGCGGCGCGCGCCTTTCGCAGACGCGCTACGACGCCGGCTACGTGAGATACTTTGAGGTCGTGGACGCCCAGCGCACCGCGCTCGACATCGAACGCACCGACGCCCGCCAGGCCGGCCAACGCTGGATCACCCGCGTCGCCCTCATCAAAGCGCTCGGCGGCGGCTGGTCCCAACCCACAAGCTAAATTTCCCGTCTGAAATAAATTATAACCCGAATCCAAATCACCATGAGCACCACGTCTCTCAAACTCGCCGGTAAAACCGCCCTCGTCACCGGCGCCTCCAAAGGCATCGGCGCTGCCATTGCCCGCCACCTCGCCGCCGCCGGCGCGTCCGTCGTCGTCAACGACGCCTCGTCCAAAACCGGGGCCGACGCCGTCGTGGCCGAGATCATCGCCGCGGGCGGCAAAGCCTTTGCCGTCCAGGCCGACGTTTCCAAACCCGAGGACATCGCGCGCCTCTTCGACGAAACCAAACGCGCGTTCGGCGGCCGCCTCGACATCCTCGTCAACAACGCCGGCGTTTATGAATTCGGCGCGCTCGAAGCCATCACGCCCGAGCATTTCCACCGCCAGTTCAACCTCAACGTCCTCGGCCTCCTGCTCACCACGCAGGCCGCCGCGACGCTGTTCCCGGCCACCGGCGGCAGCGTGATCAATGTCGGCTCGGTCATCACCGACATCGCCCCGCCCGCCAGCGCCGTTTACACCGGCACCAAGGCCGCCGTGGACGCCATCACCTCCGTGCTCGCGAAAGAACTTGGGGCGCGCCACATCCGCGTCAACGCGCTCAACCCCGGCTTCACCGTCACTGAAGGCACGCACACCGCGGGCATCGCGGGCTCTGACTTCGAAGCCGCCACCGTGAAGAACACCCCGCTTGGCCGCGCCGGCCATCCCGACGACATTGCCAAAGCAGCGGTTTTCCTAGCCTCCGACGACTCCGGCTGGGTCACCGGCGACCACCTCCGCGTCGGCGGTGGCGTGTATTGAGAAAAATGCGACAAGGTAGGGCGGGACCACTAGGGCCGCCCTGCCTTCCGAGCACCGTGCGAACCCCGATTCGTTCTCGGCGACGCCCGGTGCTCCTTCTTGCCGGCTCTATTCAATAACTCCGCATCCAAGCGGCTTTCCTTTGTGGCTATCCGTGTAATCCACGGCCAAACACTCCGTCCGACGTTCCTTCGTTCGTAATCCATGACCGCCTCCGCTTCTCCCGCTCTCTTCAAATCCTGGCTCGCTGTGCTCTCGGTCGCGCTCGGCGCGTTCGTCGTCGTTACGTCCGAATTCCTGCCGATCGGCTTGCTCACGCACATCGCCGGCGGGCTCGAAGTCACCGCGGGCACCGCCGGACTCATGATCACGATCCCTGGGCTCGTCGCCGCGCTGGCCGCGCCGATCATGACGGTCACCGCCGGTCGCTTCGACCGCCGCACGCTCGTCCTGTTTCTCATCGGCCTGCTGGTCGTTTCCAATCTGCTCTCCGCCTTCGCTCCCAACTTCGCGGTGATGATCGTCGCGCGCGTGTTGTTTGGCATCACCCTCGGCGGCTTCTGGACCATCGCCGTCACGCTCGGCGCACGCCTCGTGCCGCCGGGGTCGGTCGCTCGTGCCACCACGATCATCTTTGCCGGCATCTCCATCGCGACGGTCATCGGCGTTCCGTCCGGCACGTTGATCGCGGACCTCGTCGGCTGGCGCGCAGCCTTCATCGTCCTCGGCGGCGTCGCGCTTCTCATCGGTGCGGTGCAACTCTTCGTGCTTCCCTCGCTCCCGTCGCCGCCCACGCCCGGCGTGCGCCAGCTCGTGAGTCTCCTCGGCCACGCCGATGCGCGTCTCGGCCTGCTCACGATCGCCTTTGTCATCGCCGGCCACTTCGCCGCCTACACCTACGTCACGCCGTTCCTGAAAAACAGTCCGAGCATCAGCCCCGATTCCCTGAGCGCACTGCTGCTCGCCTTCGGCGTCGCCGGTATCGCGGGCAACTTCACCGGCGGGGCGTTCGCCGCGCGCCACCTGCGACTCACGCTGATCACCGCGCTCACCTTGCTGGCGGCGGCTGTGATGTTGCTGCCCGTCTTCGGCCACCAACTCACCGGAGCCGCCGTGCTGCTCGTCGCGTGGGGCCTGGCGTTCGGCGCGATCCCGGTCGTGTTGCAACTGTGGGTGTTCAAAGCCGCGCCCGAAGCCCTCGAAGGCGGTGCCGCGCTACTGGTATCCACGTTTCAAATATTCATCGCGCTCGGCTCGGTGGTCGGCGGCCGCATCGTGGACACCTACGGCACCTCCGCCGTGATGGTCGCCGGCGGCATCGCGGTCCTGGCCGGCATCGGCTCGGTGGCCTTGTCGCGCCACAAACAATCGTCGACCCCCGCCGCTGCCCAGCCGCACTTGGTCTGAGCTCTTGCCACGGGAATCTGAAACGCGAAGACGCGAAGCCGATCCAAGGTCGGAAAGAGAAGTGATCCCTGGGTTTTCTTCGCTCCGAACTTTGCCGCTTGGCGCCTTCGCGATGCTTCCGTCTCACGTCCACACCGCCCTCCAACCCTAGCCTCTAGCCCTAAGCTCTCGCTCATCCTCCTATGTCCATCGATCTCACCCAACGTCCGCCCCGCAGTCACCGCGTTCGCCTCGGCGGTTACGTTATGCTCCCGCGAATCCTCGACAAAGGCCGCGCCCAACTCGCCGGCAAACTCGGCGAATACCGTTACGGCGCAAAAAGCATGGACCGCCACTTCTTTAACTTCACCGGCATCGACCCCGACGCGCTGCTCACCGAACTCGCCACGGGCAAAGGCGACGGTGACATCCTTGCTTGGATCGAAGCCAACGCGAAACCCGCCCGCTCGCCGTGGGAAGTCACCGCGTGGAGCGATTATCAACTCCACCGAGGCCCCGACAGCGACGCCGAGACGCTGGCGCATTTCGCCGAACTCCTCGCCAAGTTCAGCACCACCCGAGAAGACATCAAAACGTGGTTCGACCTGCTCGACCTCGACGACCACTGCACGTTCGGCGGCAAGGCGTGAAACGTTCTTAAGCGCCCGGGGCGCGGGCGGACTATCCGGCCGGTTTTTGCACGATGAGCACGAGGTGTTTCTCGGGCCACTGGTCGTATTCAAGATGTCGGCACACGCAGCCACACTTCGTGATGAGCGCGAGTGTGCGCGGCACCCCGAGCACGCTGTAATAAACCGTCGGTCCCATGGCCGAGTCGGTTTTCTCTTCCGCGAAATCGAGGCCTCCGGTGGTGAAGATGAAAACGCCACCCGGTTTGAGCGCGCGCAGGATTTTGCGCAGGACCGGCTCCTGTGCAGACAGAGGCAAGTGCCACAGGCTGTCCCAACCGGTGATGAAATCGTAATGCCGCGGAAACTCCCACGTGCAGACGTCGGCGTGATGAAACGTCGTCTGCGGATGCCGGGCTCGCGCCAGTTCGATCATGCGGGCCGACACATCGAGTCCCTCGACGGCCAAGCCGTGCGCGATCAGCAGGTCGATGAAGCGGCCACTGCATCCGCAGCCCAGATCGATGGCGTGTCCGCCGCTACCGGTGAGAAACGCAAGTGCCCGCCGATGCGCAACGAGTCCGTTCTGGCGATTGAAGCCGTCGCCATTCCAGACATCTGCGATCTGGTCGTAGCTGTGGCCGGTTTCCTGGGGCGTCATGGAGAAAGTAACCGCAGCGGCCGCTTTGAGTTCAAGGCCGGGGTGATTCCAAGATATTCCTGCCTGTTCTTCGAATACTGAAGGCCTGAACCCTTAGTGCCGCTTCTGCTCGATCTCGACGACCACGGCACCT
Organism: Rariglobus sp.; assembly: GCA_040508285.1. Lineage (GTDB taxonomy): Bacteria > Verrucomicrobiota > Verrucomicrobiia > Opitutales > Opitutaceae > Rariglobus. Next base: position 3,890 of record JBEVND010000185.1, read on the forward strand.
TCGGCGGCACGGCGTGGGGTTAAGGGGAAAACGAGTATCCGGCGGCACGCCCCATTGGCTTGCTTCAACAGGGGCCGCCATTGAAAGAGCGACATATCCTGAATGTTATGTATGTCCTTAACTCTGAAAAAATTAATTAGTCGGTTTTTGCTCGGCGTGTCTTGGGCCGTTTGCGTGAACAGCGCTGCAAAGGCCGGAGTTATCATCTACTTCTCGGAGGTCGCAGGTAACGTCGTGGGCAGGACATCAGGGAGCTTTGTCGTCCCAGTCGATGGCGTGCCAAATGGGGGAAATGACTTTGCCCATGGCGACGAATTCCAACTTTTCTACTTCGCCGGCCAACTCCACGAGTGGGAAGGCGGGACCTGCAATGCTTCGGGATTACTCGCCGCGCCGGCGACGGCCTACGGAGATGGATTCGGGTATTCGGTAGGGTCCCTGTTTTTGCCAAGAGCGGCGACCGGCACGTTTTTCCCCGACACGACATTTGAATGGTTTGAGACCACCATTGAAGACATCGGCCTGGGTTATCTCACACCTCTGCCGGTCATCATCTATGAGTTGAACGGCGAAACCATTTCCTTTGCGCGGGCGACGGCTGCTATTCCGGAGCCGGCTAGCGGTGCGGCGTTGATCGGTGGGCTCGTGCTGGGCTGGGGTATCTGGCGCCGTAGGGCTGTGCGTTGACCTAGGCGAACTCGGAGATAATCCAAAGGCATGCCGACGTCTCCCTGCTCCTCCGTTCTAAGTGCGCTTCCGTCGCTGCGGAAGATAGGTGCGCTGGTGATGCTGGCTTCTGCGGCATTCGCGCTGACCGGCTGCACGCTCTTTCTGCGCGATACGCCGGTGCCGATTCCGACGCAGGCGACTCAATTTTCGCCGGCGGGGCGTTCTTCGACCTTGGTGGTGTTTCTGCCGGGTCGTTCTGAAACGATGGATGCGTTTGACCGCTATGGGTTCATCGACGCGTTGCGCGAGGCGGGCGTCGCGGCCGACACGCTCACGGTCGACGCCCATCTTGGCTATTACTACAAGCGAACGGTGATCGATCGCCTGCGCGCCGATGTGTTCGAGCCGGCGCGGGCGCGGGGTTATCGGCGAATCGTGGTGGTGGGCGTTTCGCTCGGCGGTCTCGGCGCGTTGCTGAACGAACGCGATGCTCCGGGATCTGCAGATGCGATCGTGTTGCTAGCCCCCTATCTGGGAAGCAAGGACGCGTTGTTTGAGGAGATCAAAGCTGCGGGCGGACCGGCGGCTTGGGCGGCGGGGCGGGATCCGAAGTCGAAGCACGTGGAAGAGGAAATCTGGACATTTCTCGGCAATCGGTCGGCCACGTTGCCGCCGACTTGGTTACTCTACGGGCGCGGTGACTCTCTGGCGCCCGGGCACCAGATGCTCGCGACGCTGTTGCCGTCGGAACGCGTGAAGGCGGTGGAGGGCGACCACGATTGGCCGACGTGGCTCGCGCTGTGGCGCGGGGTGTGCGTGGGGCCCGATTTGTTCGCCGCCGAGCGAGCCAGTCAGGCGACGGTGGCGGGCGGCGGGCGTTGATGAAGCGTTTGGCGCGAAGCGTCGTTCGGATAACGCTTTCGCCATGACGTCTTCTGAACCAACGCGTGCGATGGCGGGCAAAGTGGTGCTGGTGGCGGGCGCTACTGGACTGGTGGGGCGTTCCGTGCTCGTGCTCGCGTTGAAGAATCCGGCAGTGGCGAAGGTCGTCGCGCCGACGCGGCGTGCGTTGCCGACGCATCCGAAGCTGGAGAATCCGCTCGTCGATTTTAACACGCTTCCGGCGAACGCGGCGTGGTGGCAGGTCGATGCGGTGATTTGCGCGCTCGGCACGACGCAGCGCCAGGCTGGATCGAAGGAGGCGTTTCGCCGCGTGGATGTGGACTATCCGCTCGCGATCGCGCGGCTGGCGCACGCGGGAGGCGCGGGGGCGTTTGCGCTCAATTCGGCCGTCGGGGCAAATGCGTCGGCGCGTAATTTCTATGTCCGCACCAAAGGCGAGGCGGAGGACGCGGTGCGCGCGGTGGGCTTCCAATCGCTGACGATCGTGCGTCCAAGCCTGATTGGCGGAAAGCGCGACGAGTTCCGTCTCGGCGAACGCGTGGCTGAGTGGGTGTTGGCGCTCCTCGGCCCGCTCGTGCCGCGTCGTTATCGCACCGTCCCCGCCGAACGCATCGCTCAGGCGTTGG
>JBEVND010000166.1:0-6779 GCA_040508285.1 Rariglobus sp.
TCCGTCGCATCAGCGACTCCGTCAACACGGTCAACGCCCCGCACGTGCTCCAGCGCCTCGGCATCCACGCCGACGTCGTGAAGAGCAACGCTCCCTGCGATTACTCCGAGTTGATCACCGTCGAGGCGATCGACCCGGCCGGCAACGTGTTCTCCGCCGCCGGCACGCTGATCGGCAAGACCAACGAGCCCCGCATCGTCAGCATCAACGGCCGTGAGGTCGAAGTTGCCGCCGAGGGCAAACTCCTCGTGCTCGAGAACGTCGACCAGCCCGGCATGGTCGGCGCCGTCGGCACATTGCTCGGCAAGAACAACGTCAACATCGCCGACATGTCGCTCTCGCGCCTCACGCCTGGCGGCACCGCCTACATGGTGGTCCGCGTGGACACCGAGCCGAGCGAATCCGCTCGTGCCGAACTCAAGAGCAACCCGGCCATCAAGCAGGCCAAGTTCATCCAGCTCTAAAGCGAACGGCGTCCGCCCAAGTCCAGCGTTCAACGCGCACCAGAAACGTTGAACGCTGGAAAAAACGTGGCGCCGGGCGTTGAGCGTTTTTTCATTCCACCATGTTGGTTTCCCTCATCATCGCCGCGGTCATCGGATATCTGTTGGGAGCGATTCCCTTCGGCTACATCGTGGCGCGCGCGTATGGCATCAACATTTTCGAGCACGGTAGCAAAAGCCCGGGCGCGACGAATGTGAAACGGGTGCTGGGCAAGAAGGCGGGCAATACCGTTTTCGCGCTCGATGCGGTAAAGGGCGCGCTCGCCGCCGGCTGGCCGATTCTCTTCGCGAAGATCGCGGTTCGTTACGCGGTAGATCGCAAACACGACGTCGAAAACTGGACGATCGTCACCGCCGGCGTGAAAGTGCTCACGCCCGAATCCGTGATCCCGTGCGCCGTGGTCGGCCTGCTTTTCGCCGTGCTCGGACACAGCTTTTCCTGCTTCACGCGTTTCAAAGGCGGCAAGGGCGTGGCGACCTCCGCCGGTGGTTTTATTGTTCTCATGCCGCTCGTCACGCTCATCGCCCTCGGCGTGTGGTTGGTGACGTTCTTCGCTTCCCGTTACGTCTCGCTCGCCTCGATCGTCGCCGCTGTGGCGATTCCGACCGCGGCATTTCTTCTCAAGCAACCGAGCCTCGTCTGCTGGCTGGCCGTGGCGATCGGTGCCTTCGTGATCATTCTCCATCGCGCCAACATCAAGCGCCTGCTCAACGGCACCGAAAACCGTTTCGTTAAAAAATCCGCCGCTTCCTCCGTCCAATCATGAGCACTCTTTCAAACATCAACATCGGTATTTGTGGTCTGGGAACGGTCGGCCAGGGCGTGTGGAAACACATCGAGTCCAACCGCGCCGCGCTTGAGTCGCGCCTCGGCGTGACGCTTAACCTCGCCCGCGCCTCGGTGCGCGACCTCAAGAAGAAGCGCGGTGTCCGTCTTTCCGCCAAGAAGCTCACCACCGATCCGCTCTCGATCGCGACCGACCCGTCGATCCACATCGTCTGCGAACTCATCGGCGGCACCACGCTCGCCCGCGAAGTCACGCTGGCCGCGCTCAAGGCCGGCAAGACCGTCGTCTCCGCCAATAAAGCGCTGCTCTGCAAACACGGCCCCGAGCTCTTTGCCGCCGCCCGCAAACACGGCGGACACTTCTTCTTCGAAGCCTCTGTCGCCGGCGGCATTCCGATCATCAAGGCTCTCCGCGAAGGTCTCGTCGCCAATCGTTTCAAGCTCATCTACGGCATCCTCAACGGCACCTGTAACTACATCCTCACGCGCATGGAGCGCGAAGGCCTGTCGTATCAAGTGATCCTCAAGGAAGCCAAGGAGCTCGGTTACGCCGAGGCCGACGAATCGCTCGACGTCGAAGGCTGGGACACCGCGCACAAGGCTTCGATTCTCGCCTTTCTCGCGCACGGCACCTGGGTTCCCACCGAGAAGATGCTCGTCGAGGGCATTACGCAGATCACCCAGACCGACCTCTCGTTTGCCCGTGAAAACGGCTACGCCATCAAGCTCCTCGCCGTTATCACGCGCGAAGCCGACACCGGCGAAGTCTTCGTTCGCGTTCACCCGACACTGATCCCGCTCACGAAGGTTCTGGCCAACGTGAACGAAGTTTATAACGGCATCTCTGTGACTGGCGACGTGGTCGGTGAGACCGTTTACATCGGCCGTGGCGCCGGTCAGGACCCGACGGCCAGCGCAGTCATCAGCGACATCGTTGACGCCGTGATTCTTTTGAATCGTGGAAACTCGCACCTGCCTGAGCTCGCCGAAACGCGCGCGCCGCTCACGCCGTTGCAGAGCATCAAGGGCAGCTACTACCTGCGCCTGGAAGTGAAGGATGAACCGGGCGTGCTTGCCCGCATCGCTGGCGCGACCGCCGACCTCGATGTGAGCATCAGCAGCGTGCTTCAGCGTCCCAGCGAGACGCCCGGCGCTGCCTCGCTCATTCTCACGACGCACCAGTCCGACGAGAAGGCGATCCGCGCGACGGTCAACCGCCTCAAGAAACTTTCCAGCATCCTCGGCGACCCTGTGCTCCTGCGCATCGCCGACTTTGCCCGCTGATCTTTTCCATTTCACAAACCCATGGCCAGAATTGTCCAAAAATACGGCGGCACCTCGGTCGGTGACGTCGACCGCATCCGCAAGGTCGCCGAACGCATCAAGGCGATCCGCGACGAAGGCAACGAGCTCGTCATCGTTGTTTCCGCCCGCGCCGGCGTGACCAACGAACTCATTGCCCGCGCCAAGGCCCTGTGCCTCAACCCGAGCGAGCGCGAGATGGACCAGCTCCTCTCCGTCGGCGAACAGGAGACGATCGCCCTCACCGCGATGGCCCTGCACGGCGTCGGCGCCGAGGCCGTTTCTTACACCGGCGCGCAGGCCGGCATCTTCACCGACAAGGTTCACACCAAGGCGAAGATCAAAACCATCAACGCCAAGCCCATAGAGAAAGACCTCAAGGCCGGCAAGGTCGTCATCGTCGCCGGCTTTCAGGGCATCAACGAAGAAGGCCAGATCACCACGCTCGGTCGCGGCGGTTCCGACCTCACCGCCATCGCCCTCGCCGCCGCCCTCAAGGCCGACAAGTGCGAGATCTACACCGACGTGGACGGCGTTTACACCGCCGACCCGCGCGTCGTGAAAGATGCCAAGAAACTCCAGGAAATCTCCTACGACGAAATGCTCGAACTGGCCTCGTCCGGTTCGAAAGTCATGCAGTCCCGCTCAGTCGAATTCGCCGCCAAATACGGCGTCGTTTTCGAAGTCCGCTCCTCCTTTAATTATAACCCAGGAACCATCGTGAAACAGGAAATCTCCTACATGGAAAAGGTCGTCGTGCGCGGCGTCGCCATCGACAAAGACCAGGCCAAGATCATCGTCTCGAACATCCTCGATAAACCCGGCTCCGCCGCGAAGGTTTTCCGCGCGCTCGCCGATGCCAATATCATCGTCGACATGATCGTGCAGAACGTGGGCCGCAACGGCATCGCGAATCTCACCTTCACGGTTCCGCTCACTGACAGCCAGAAGGCCCAGCGCACGCTGGAGCCCGTGCTTGATGCCATTGGTGGCGGCCAGGTAGCCATTCACGAAAACATCGCCAAGCTCTCCGTCGTCGGCGTCGGCATGAAGACCCACTCCGGTGTCGCCGCCACGCTCTTCGAAGCCCTCGCGAATGCCTCGATCAACATCGAGCTGATCACCACGTCGGAAATCAAAATCTCCGTCGTGATCGACAAGGCCAAGTCCGACGACGCCGCTCGCATCGCCCACGCCGCGTTCGAGCTGGAGAACCTCTGATTCCGAAAAAGTAGCGAGTAGTGGCTGGCGAGTAGCGAGCATCATGATCAGCGGTTTTGCACCGCGCTTCTGTTTCGCCGATATTCGATCAACGCACTACCCGCTACCCGCCAGCCGCTACTTCCAGATGAAATTCGTAAGCACCCGCGGACAAACTCCCGCCCTCGGCTTCTCTGATGCCGTCGCCACCGGCCTTGCGCCGGACGGCGGTCTTTACCTGCCCGAGACGCTGCCGCAGTTCACCGCGGCCGACCTCGCGCGCTTTGAGCCGCTGCCTTACGCCGAGCTCTGCTTCGAATTCCTCAAGCACTTCGCGACCGACATCGAGCCGTCTGTGCTCCGCTCGCTCATCGCGAAAAGCTACACCACGTTCTCGCATCCCGAGATCGCGCCACTGGTTAAACTCGACGACCGCATTTCCGTTCTCGAGCTGTTCCACGGCCCCACGCTCGCGTTTAAAGACTTCGCGCTCCAGCTCCTCGGCAATCTTTACGAGCACCAGTGCGCCACGCGCGGCCAGACAATCAACGTCCTTGGCGCGACCTCCGGCGACACCGGTTCGGCCGCGATCCACGGCCTCCTCGGCAAACCCGGCACCGCCATTTTCATTCTTTATCCGGACGGTCGCACGTCGCCGTTGCAGGAGCGCCAGATGGCCTGCACCGGTGCGGACAATGTTTACGCGATCGCCATCGACGGATCGTTCGACGACGCGCAAGCCGCGTTGAAGGAGATCTTCGCCGACCAGACGTTCCGCACGCATCACCGGCTCTCCGCGGTGAATTCCATCAACCTCGCACGCGTCCTGGCGCAGTGCGTTTATTATCTCTACGCGTTCCTCCGTCTGCCGGCCGCCACGCGAGCCGAGACGGAGTTCGTCGTTCCCACGGGCAATTTCGGCAACGTGCTCGCCGGTTGGTTGCTCCAGAAAATGGGCGTGCCGATCCACAGCTTCAAAGTCGCCACCAACCAGAACGACATCCTGCACCGCCTGTTCACAACCGGCGACTATCGCACCACGAAAGTCATCCCGAGCCTCGCGCCGTCGATGGACATTCAGGTTTCGAGCAACTTCGAGCGTTTCCTCTACATCAGCCTGAATCGCGATTCGGCCAAGGTGCGCGAGATCATGCACACCTTCAAAACGACAGGTGCCTACGCATTCGAGAACTTCGACCGCGACATCTTTTCCGCGTCACGCACCGATGACTCCGAGATTCCTGGGATCATCAAAGACGTGTATCAAAAATACGGTTACGTCGTCGATCCGCACACTGCGTGCGGTTTCAAGGATCTGTCAAAAGACCGTCCGTCCGTGGTGCTGGCCACGGCCAGCCCGGCCAAGTTCCCGGATACGATTCAGGCCGCCATCGGCGTCGAGCCGACCGATCCGAGTTTGGAAGTCCTCAAGGCGCGTCCGCTCAAGAAGCACCTCTTGAAGTCGGATCCGGCCCTCATCCGCGCCTTCATCGAAAAGCACGCGGTTTAAAACCGATCAACGCAAAGACGCGAAGGCGCGAAGAGTCCGACATTGCGCGAACCTTTGCACCTTCGCGTCTTTGCGTTTAATCCGACCCCGTATCAGACGCTATACGCGCCCACGGCCTGCACGCGGCCGCGAATGCTGACCACGCCGTAGTCGGCAAAGCTATCGGTCATCGCCACCGGCACGCGGATGCGCACCTGATCGCTCAGCAGAATCGTCGAGTTGAACTCCTTGTTCATCTCCTCGAGGCGCGCAGCGATGTTCACCGTGTCGCCCATCACGCAGTATTTCATACGCGAAGCGCTGCCGATGTTTCCGGCGACGAGCGGGCCGGTGTGGATGCCCATGCGGGCCTCGATGCGTTCGATGCCGACCGCCTGCCAGCGCGCAGCGAGACCACGCGCTTCCCACTCGCCGTTGAGCTGATTGAGCCGCTGGCGCATGGTGATCGCGCACTGGACGGCATTTTGTGCGTGGTCGGGATCGGGCAGGGGAAGACCGAAGCCGGCGATGATTCCGTCGCCCGTGAAATCGAGCAGGCAGCCCTTGTGCGCCTCGATGATTTTGCTCATCGCGGCGAGGTATTCATTGATGATCGCAATGACTTCCTGGGGCGAGAACGCCTCGCTGATGCGCGTGTAGTTGCTCAGGTCGCAAAAGATAACGGTCGCCACGCATTCGACGCCGCCCAGCGCGGGTGGGTGTCCGTCTTTCATGAGCGCCGAGGCAAGTTCGTGGCTCACGTAGAGGCCGAAGGTTTCGCGCAGGCGTTCGCGGTCGCGCAGGTGGCCGGCCATGGTGTCGAATTCCCGGGCCAGCAGACCAAACTCGTCGCGCGAGGGCGCGTGCAGGCGGGTATCGAGTTTGCCCGCAGCGATCGCCGAGGCCGCATCGAGCACACGGGCGAGCGGCCGCTGCACCTGGCGGCGCACCACGAGCGCGAGGATCACGACGGCGATCAGCGCCACCCCGAAAACGCCCGCGCAAAACCAGACAACCTGCCAGCGCGTTTCGTTGAGACGTAACGCGAGCACATCGACACCGACGATACCGACGACGCGTCCGTCACGCGTTTTAAGCGGCGCATACGACGACTGCGTCAGGCCAAATTCGTCACCGTAGGCGCGATCTTCGACCGACACGCGTTCGAAGCCTTGCAGCATAAACGGCATGGTCGTCGCGTCGTAGAGTTCGCCGGTGTGGGCGACGCGGCTGGTTTTCGATGCGTCGATCAGGAAGCGCAACTGGCCGGGGATCTCGGTGGATTGAAGAATGTAGATCGAGTCGATATCGGACTGGTTATCCACGATGCGCTGGAGGCGGCCATGAAGCGCGGCGATGACGGGTGCGGATTCGTCCGCGGATTTCGGGAGGCGAGCCAGCGCGGTGGCGTCGATCGTTTCGGAGAGGGCGAGGGCGAGTGATTGCAGTCGGTGCTCGAACGACTCGAGGCGGGCGTTCACGATCGAGCGGTAGGCAA
>JBEVND010000297.1:0-4420 GCA_040508285.1 Rariglobus sp.
GGCCTTTATCGATCTGAGCGTTGCGGCGGTGGCGCAGCTCAACGCACTCGGTGGTCAGGCAGCGGTGGGGCAGGTGACGGCGTTGCCCTTTGCTAATGAGCAATTCGATCTCGTGGCGGCGTTTGATGTGATCGAACACGTGGACGATGACCGGCTGGTTTTTGAAGAGCTGACGCGCGTGCTCAAGCCGGGTGGCGTGCTGCTGTGTTCGGTGCCTCTGCACGCGACGCACTGGACGAGTTTTGACACGCTCGTCGGTCACGCACGGCGTTACGATCCGGTTGAGTTGCAGCGGTTGCTGGCTCACTGCGGTTTCGTGATCGAGCAGAGCGCGGTGTTCGGCATGCAGCCCAATAACTCGAAGCTGCTGGATTTCGGCGTGTATATGCTCAACCGCCGCCGACGTCAGGCCATGCGCTGGTATAACCGCGTGTTCATGCCCCTCGGCATGTTTTTCCAGAAGAAGCTCACGTTCACTCCGGGGTTAATGGATACGCGCAACGTTTACGAAGTGGCCTTGGTGTGCCGCAAACGCAGCGCCTAACCACCGACGTTAGTTGGAGCGGTGCGCGCTGCCGGTAATCGCGCGGAGACGCTGGCCGATGGCCTCGGCGATCGTGATCATCTCGGCCGCTTCGGGCGCAGGCAGGTGTGTTTCGCAATGACGTCGCCACAGGCCCAGCCACGCTTGGAAATGTCGTTCCTCCAGTTGCAACGGGATGTGGCGTGCCGCCATCCCACCGCCATAGAGCGCGGGGCCTCCCGTGAGTCCCGACCAGAAGTCGGCGATTTTTTCCAAGTGCGCGGGCCAGTCTTCGACGTTGGCGGCAAAGATCGGCGCGATCTCGTTGTGCTGGCGCACGTCCGCGTAAAACCGGCGTAGCAACGTTTGCAATACAGGGCGGCCGCCGATGCGGTCAAAAAGGGAAGCGGGCGTGGACATGACGGTGACGGGTGGGACGACGCGGCCCAAGATCGCTCCGTTCGTCGCTCGGATCAACTCTGCAGGTATTTCCAGACCTGGTCGCAGTCGGCAAACGACACGAGCGCTGCTTTGGCAGGTGCGGAGGCGCTCGCAAACTGACCTGCGCCTTAGCTAGCCTGCGGGCGGAGCTGCTCTTGGATCTTACGCTCAAACTCACGCCAGGCGCGCCAGGTGGCGGCGGGGACTTTAGGCGTGTGCAGGATCTGGGTCGCACGTTTCAGCGCGGCCGCCAGTCGAGAACGGTAATCCGGCTCGCTCAGGGTTCCGCGAGTGAGCAGTGCGTCATCCGGCACTTCACGAAAGTTGGCGGGATCGCTTTCGAGACTGGCCGAGGGCGGCGGTGCGACCGGCTCAGGCGCAAGCACGCCGGACGCGGCCATACCTGAGGGCGGGGTGACCTTTAAAAGCCGGGGATCAATCTTGGCAGGCAGGACGTCGAGCGCCTTGGCGATCAAAACGGCTTCGGCTTCGGTCATGTCACGGTAGCCGCATTCGATGCGGGAAATTTCCGAGACAGTCAGCCCGGCGGCCTTGGCCAAGGCGGACTGACTGAGTTTTCTAAATTTACGAAGCTCGCTGATGTGCTGCCGCGACATGATTTTTTCGAACGTGCAAAGTCCTCCGCGCAAGTCGAGCGCGGGTGAGCGATATTCGTTGATCCAACTTAACTGCAAAAAACGAACGTGGCTGTTCACCGACTGGTCAACGCCCGTTCGTCCGGTGGCTGTAGCGCGCAGGCGAGTCGCGTCGACCACCGCGCTCACCTCTGGCGATCAACGGGTAAGCTCAGACCTCGCGCAGCCCTGATCCACGCAACGAACTCGAACGAACTGCGGAATAATTCGACGCTTCAGGGAGCGGTGTTTTTGTTCGGCCGCATGCCGACCGAAACCCGCGAAGTCCGACCTTTTTCCAAGCCAAGACATGTCCTGAGTTCAGACGCTCGCGTTCTGGTGGTGCCCCACGACTGGGATTTGCTGCCGCCGGGTGACGCCGCGCTCAGTCGTCGCATCAAGGAAGACGGACCCACGTGGACCGTCGTCGAGCTGAAGGGGCGCAAGCGTTTCTCGCGCGGTATCTGGGCACCGTCGGCGCGGATCGCGGCGTTGAAGGCCGAGCGTGACCTCGAACTTCACGATCCGGCGTATCAGCGTAAACTTGCTGCGGGACGGCAGCGTCGCGCGGTGGAGCAAGTCGCCTACGAAGGTGAGTTTCGCGCGGCGGTCGTGGCGTTTCTTGGTTTTCACCCGGGTCACCGTGCGGATGAAGAACTAATGACGCGCTTGATCACTGATCACGCCGTGCCTGTTGGCAGTGGCACGGTGGCGCGCACGGAGCGCATTCCGGTCGAGCAACGTGCCGAAGCGGCCACGATCGCGTGGATGCGCCACCAGACGACCGGCTACGACACTATGGTCATCCCGCGGGAAAAGGGACGTCGTCGTGAAGTGCGTCGCATGCTCGCGCAACGCTCCGTGCAACTCCTCGCGCGTTATCGTCGTGGTGAGGTTTTGGATACGGCGCTCTGCCCGTTGGCGCGGGCATTGGCTCCGCATCGTGCGAAACCGGCCGCCCTGTCCACGCCCGACACGGGCGCGCAACAGATGGGCCTTGGGCTGTAGTGAGTGTTCTCGGGCAGGTGTGAACAGGGCGCTCGGTGATGATTGATGCTCGTGGTTGCGGATGGCGCGGCGATCAGGCTTTCGCGGCGCAGTTGATCATCCAGTGAATGCCGAAGCGGTCAGTGAAGGATCCGAAGTAAGCGCCCCAAAACATTTCCTGCAGCGGCATCTCGACTTTGCCGCCGGGCGTGAGGGCGGCGAATAGCTGGTCGGCCTCAGCGCGTGTGTCGGGCTCGAGATTGATGTGCACGTTGTTGCCCGGAGTGACGCTCAGTCCAAAAGACTCTGGAGCGTCGGTTCCCATCAGGACGTGACCGCCGAGGATCGGGAGTTCGACGTGGAGGACGAGATTCGCGTCAGCGTCCGACATCGGCGGATGATCGGGGCTCGGTGGAATGTCTTTGAAGCGGGCGATGGCGCAGTAAAACTCGTTTTTAAAAACCGACCGGTAGAACGAGAACGCTTCTTCGGTGCAGCGAGGGAAATTAAGATAGGTGCTTACGCGAGCCAGGGGCGGATGGGGTTGAGGGCGTGAGAGAGTAGGCGGGGGATTGATGAAATTAGATGCGTTGGGCGAGGGCCTCGAGCTGGTCGGTGGCGGTGCCCCAGCCTTGGTGGAAGCCCATCTTTTCGTGTTCGTCGCGATCACTGACGGTCCAATGACGCACGCGCGCGGTGTAGCGCGTCTGGCCGTTGCCGGCGTCTTCAAACGTGAGGATGCCGGTCATGAACGGTTTCTCCGACGGCTCCCACGCGGACGTGTAGGCATCGGTGAAGACGAGGCGTTCGTTGGGCACGACTTCAAGGTAGATACCGCGATTGGGGATCTGCTGGCCCTCGGGGCTTTGCATCACGATCAAGCTCGAACCACCCGGACGCACATCCATCTCGGCGGCGACGGTGAGGTAGGGCGGTGGGGTGAACCACTGCGTGATGAGCGTGGGATCGGTCCAGGCGCGATAGACCTTTTCGCGCGGGGCATTGAGCACACGCGTGAGAACCAGTTCACGGTCTGCAGGAAAAGAGGCGGTGGAGTCGGGTGTTGGGTTCATGGTGATTTTGGAAAGGAGGCGAAGCCAGTCGCGAGATTGGGGGAATGGATCTGCTGTTTCAACGAACGGACAGCGCCGGGGCGGACAAGGTGTCTCGATTATTTTTCAAGCACTCGGTGTCCTTTTGGCGGTCTGCCGTTCGTTGTAATTTCAAAGCGTCTCGTTCGAAACCCACGGAGAACCTCACCATGTCCGCTCTTCCGCGCCCTCGCATTGCTTCACCTGCCGAGTGGCTTGCCCAACGCAGGCAGCTGCTCGAACAAGAAAAGGAACTCACGCGACAGGCCGATCGCGTCTCGGCTGAACGCCGACGCCTGCCCATGGTGCTCGTCGACAAAGATTACGTCTTCGAAGGCCCGTCAGGGTCGCGTCGTCTCCTCGAACTGTTCGAAGGACACGCGCAGCTTATCGTCTATCACTTCATGTTCGATCCCGAGTGGGAAAAGGGATGTCCCGGCTGCACGGGCTATGTCGATGCGCTCGGCGATCTGTCGATGCTGGCGGAGCGTAACACCGCGTTCTGTTTGGTTTCCCGTGCGCCGCTGGCGAAACTAGAAACCTATCGTAAACAGCGTGGTTGGAATCGGCCTTGGTTCTCGTCGTTCGGTAGCGATTTTAACTATGACTTCCAAGCGACACTGGATGCCAAGGTTTGTCCGCCCGAATACAATTTTCGACCGACTGATAACAACGGCGAAGCCCACGGGCTGAGTGTGTTTTTTAGGATAAACGATGCGGTCTATCACACCTACTCCACCTAT
>JBEVND010000171.1:0-6220 GCA_040508285.1 Rariglobus sp.
CTTCACCGGCTGGCAGGGCGCAGTGTTCTCCATCTTTGGCGGCGCCGTGGTCGGCATGATCTGGATCGGTCTCGCGCTCGTCTGGAAAAAGCTCTTCGGCAGTCGCGTGCAGGTTGCCCCCCGCGCCGAAACGCCCGATGGCCAACCCGCCGAACTGGGCATGGGCGTGCAGATTCCCTTCGGCCCCATGCTCGCCGTCGCAGGTCTGCTGCACTTTTTTTGCTTCCAACAGTGGATGGAAGACTACTTCGCCGAGCTCGCCGCGATCTTCCAAGGCTAGCGCCCACCAACCGGCCTGGATGCCGCTGATCTTTACCCCATGAAACTACCCCGCCTCGCGTCCTTACTTTTGTCGTTCACGGCGTCTGTCGGCGCGCTCGTTGGCCAAACCGCCACCGGACTTTCCGGCAAGGCCGATGGTCAGTCCGAGAAAGTCCCTTTCGATCCCGCGCGCTGGAAACTTGTCTGGGCCGACGAGTTTGATCGCAACGGTGCGCCCGACGCGGCGCGCTGGAAGCTTGAAGAAGGCTATCTGCGCAACAACGAAGCACAGTATTACACGAGCGACCGCGCCGAAAATGCCCGCATCGAAAACGGGCACTTGATCATCGAGGCGCGGCGCGACAACTGGAACGGCAAGCCCATCACGTCCGCCAGCCTGACCACGCAAGGGAAACAGCCTTTTCTCTACGGGCGCATCGAAGTGCGCGCCAAAGTCCCGACCGGCCGCGGCACGTGGCCCGCAATCTGGACGCTCGGTGACAACATCAAGCAGGCCGGCTGGCCCGCATGTGGTGAAATCGACATCCTGGAAAACGTCGGTTTCGCCCCGCAAACCATCCACGCCAACGTCCATTGCTTCGCCTACAATCACATGAAGAAGACCGGCAAGGGCCGCTCCATCAAGGCCGACGCCCCGTGGGAAAACTTCCACGTCTACGCCGTCGAATGGTATGAGGACAGGCTCGAATTCTTCTTCGACGACACACGCTATTTCATCTTCCGCAAAGAATCCGACGATCCCGCGAAGTGGCCGTTCGCCAAGTCGCAGTTTCTGATTCTCAACCTCGCCATCGGCGGCGCTTGGGGCGGAGCGAAAGGCATCGACGAAACACTTTTCCCGCACCGCTTCGAAATCGATTACTTGCGTTATTATCAGGAAATCGGCGCAAAAAAACCGCAGCCGTAATCCTCGGCTGCGGTGGGTTCGCCGCTGCGCGGCAACGCTGATTCAGGCTTCGTCGAACCAGCGAGTCAGCGGAAGCGTGTTAACGGAACGCTGTTCGCCGACACGCTTCAGATCACTTGCGCGCCATCGCCCGTGCGCATGTGCAGCACGTCGGGTTTCGCACCGTATTTCTTTTCGTAAGCCGCCGCGACCACGCTCGCTTGAGCTTCACCAAACGTCGCATCCGTCAACGCCATCACGGCGCCGCCGAAACCGCCGCCAGTGAGACGCGCGCCATAAACGTGCGCCGTCGTGGTGAGCGTATCCACGAGGAAGTCGAGTTCCTCGGTGCTGTTGCCGAAGAAGTTTTGCGAGCTGCGGTGCGACGCCGTGAGCAACTGGCCGACCGCCGCAAGGTCGCCTTTCTTCAGCACATTCACCGTTTGATCCACGCGGGCAATCTCCTCGACCACGTGCTTCGCGCGTTTGTAAGCATCGGCCGACAGCTTGCCTTGCGCGGCATCGACCTGCGCGGGCTTCGCCTCGACCAAGAGGGAAACACCCAACGCCTTCGCCGCTTCCATACATTCGCGGTGACGCGCCGCATAAAGTCCGTCCACGAGCGCGTGCTTCGTGTGCGTGTTGAAAATCCAGAAATGCGCACCGGCCGGCATCGGCACCGTGTCGAAACGCGGACCACGGCAATCGATGAACACAAGGTGGTTCTCCTTGCCGAAGCCCGACACGCCCTGATCGAGAATACCGCAAGGCACGCCGACGAAGTTGTTTTCCGCATGCTTGCCGATTTTCACGAGCGTCTCGCGATCGGCTTGTTGATTCGTGATCGCCAGAAACGCCAGTCCCGAGGCCAGTTCGATCGCCGCGCTGCTCGAGAGACCCGCGCCGGTCGGCAGGTCGGAAACCGCAACGTAGTCGAAGCCTTGCGGAGCCTTGAAGCCAAACGCCGGCAGCGCCGCGATCACACCGAGCGGATAATTGATCCAGCTCGCCTCGCCAGTTTGCTTCGCACCGACGGACGCGTCGAGCGTCACGGTCTTGCCGGTGAATTCGCTGAAAAAGTTACGCTTTCCGTCCTCGCGCGGCGCGATCGCCACCCACACGCCGCGATCCACCGATGCGCCCAGCACCGTGCCGCCATTGTAGTCCGTGTGATTGCCGATGAACTCGATGCGGCCCGGCGCGCGCGTGATGACGGACGCTTCACGACCGTGAATTTGCTGAAAGAGGGCGGCGATTTTCTGCTTCATGAGGAGGTCAGCCGGAATGCCCTGCCCGCCCCCGTGCCGTCAACGGTCTTTACTTGTATGCACTCAAGCCTTGGTCACGCCCTCGAAGCCCGGAGGCGTCTCGCCTTGCGAGCCCTTGGTCACCAATTGGAGGAGATAACTCATGGCCTCCATGCGAGAAATACCGCGCTGCTCTGCGAGTTGATCGCAGCGCTTCAACAACTGGTCGGCCATCGTCGCCGCAGCCGCAGGCGTGGGCGCGCCCAGTTTTCCGCACAAGACGATGAGTTGTTCACGCTCGGTCATGGTGTATCGACAAGTTGGATATAACTTTCACCGCCCGGCTCGGGGGCAAGCAAGCCCGCAGGATCGAGCCCGAGCTTCGTCACCATCGCCAGCCCGACAAATCCGCCCGCGCCATCATCCGCCGCCGAACGCAATTCGCCGACACGTTTCTCGCCCTGCAACAATGCACAGGGCACCGCCGGCACTCCGCGCCCCTCTGCTCGCACGCGCACCAACCGACGCCTCACCGTGCCCATCGCCTTGAGACGCGCCATGACTTCCTGCCCGAGATAACAGCCCTTCGTGTAAGAAATCCCCGCGACATCCAGGCCGCCCTCGTTCGGCAGATCACCGACGCCGATATCCTGCGGCACCCGCGGAATGCCCGCCGCGATGCGCAACCGTTCCAAATCTGGAGCCGTCCGCACGTCACTGGTTTCCGGAAACACCGTTCCCGCCAACCCAAGCCACTCGAATGTCACCGCGCCTCCGCGGCGTCCGCGAAAAATCAGCCCACCGCCCGGAGCCTTCACAAACTCGTGCTCCCCCGGTGCAAAGCCCGCCTGAGCCGTCACCCAAGCCTCTGCGTTTTCCCCGCCTACCACCCGCCCCGCCCAGCCGTCCGTCACGTCTTCGATGACCACATCGTCCGCGATGACGTAGGCCTCAAGACGCTCCTTAATCACCGAAACAGCGCTGGAAAAACTGATAATCCAAAGATAATCAGCTGCTTCTCTAAGAACGAAACTGTCAGCCAGCACCTTTCCTTTCTGATTTAGCCAAAGTCCGTATGCGGCGAAAGAGGGCGTTTGAGAGCGTAATTCCTGCGTAAACTGCCCCTGCAAAAACGTTAACGCATCTTCACCCGTTACTGTCAGGCAGGCTGTGGGCTGGAAAGGGCTGCTCCACAGCGGGGCGGAGGCAAAATGATCGATAATTTTATCCATCTATAATTAAACTACTTGAGAAGAAAGATGAGAGATTCTGAGAACTTTGTATTGACCACCATCAACCCTCCGCTAGTTCTAGCAACGTTAGATTAAAACACTTCTCCTGCTTAGCAGGAGTTTTGGGGTAACTAAGAAAGCAAATGGCCGGTCGCTTAGGGGTAGGCGACCGGCCAACTTATTTTTAAGATTCGAACATCGCCGCACCGCTTCACACGAAGCGGTTTTTTTGTGCCCGCTTGCGCACATATACCCCGTCCCCGCTGCGCGCTTGCCCTCAGCGCCCGATTTACGTCACGTTCTTCCCTTCATGCACAAGACGTCCGACATCAATGTCGTGGAGACCCGCCCCCTCCCTTCGCCCGCCCAGCTGCTCGCCGAGCTGCCGAAGACCGAGGCCCAGGCCGATTTCATCACGCGCTCCCGCGAAGAGATCAACCGCCTCATCTTCACCAGCGACCGCCGCTTCCTTTTGGTAATCGGGCCTTGCTCGATCCACGACACCGAGGCCGGCCGCGACTACGCCCGCCGCCTCGCGAAACTCGCCGCCGAGGTCTCCGACCGCGTCATGGTCGTCATGCGCGTCTATTTTGAGAAACCCCGCACGACGGTCGGCTGGAAAGGTCTCGTCATGGACCCGCACCTCGACGGCTCGCACGACATCGCCGCCGGTCTCCGCCTCGGTCGCGCCTTCCTCCAGGAAGTCCTCGATCTCGGCCTGCCCACCGCCACCGAGTTCCTCGACCCGATCACGCCCCAATACATTGCCGACCTCGTCTGCTGGGGTGCCATCGGCGCACGCACGACTGAGTCGCAAACCCACCGCCAACTCGCTTCCGGCCTCTCGTCCGCGATCGGTTTCAAAAACGGCACTGACGGCGGCCTCCAAGTCGCGGTCAACGCCATCAAAGCGGCCGGCCAACCGCAGACTTTTCTCGGCGTTAACCTCGATGGCGCTGCCTCGGCGATCGTCACCCGCGGAAATCGCAACTGCCACATCGTCCTCCGCGGCGGCTCCGGCGGTCCGAACTACTCCCCTGAGCACATCGCCAAGACCGAGGCGGCCCTCGCCAAGGGCGGTTTGCCGCCCTCGATCATGGTCGATGCGTCTCACGACAACTCCGCCAAAAAACCCGAGCTGCAGCCCGAAGTGATCCGCGCCCTCCTCGCGCAAATCGCGGCCGGCAACACCTCCATCATGGGTGCGATGGTCGAGAGCAACCTCGAGGCCGGCAACCAGCCCTTCCCCCAGCCCAAGGAAAAGCTCCGCTACGGCGTGAGCATCACCGACGGCTGCATCGACTGGGCGACCACCGAGACGATGGTGCGCGAAATCCACGCCGCCCTCGCCCCGCACTTCGCCTAAAAAATTAACCGCAGATCACGCAGATAAGCGCAGACAATATACCCCAAGGTATTCCCGCCTTGGTATCTGCGCCCCTCTGCGTGATCTGCGGTTAAACTCGGCGTCGTTCGCGCGCCGGCCGATTTTTGCGCATAAAAACGCAATCGGTGCGTGTCACTCGCCCGCATTTTGCGCTAGGCTGTGGCTCCCATGAGCAACACCCCCATTCGCGTCGCCGTGACCGGAGCCGCCGGTCAGATCACCTACTCCCTTCTTTTCCGCATCGCCTCCGGCGCGATGTTCGGACCCGACCAGCCCGTCATTCTCCAGCTCATCGAAGTCCCTGTCGAAAAAGCCATGAAGGCCCTCGAAGGCGTCGCCATGGAACTCGACGACTGCGCCTTCCCGCTCCTCAAGGGCATGGTCCTCACCGATGATCCCCGCGTCGGTTTTAAAGACGCCAACTGGTCCCTCCTCGTCGGCGCCAAACCCCGCGGTCCCGGCATGGAACGCGCCGATCTTCTCAAGGACAACGGCAAGATCTTCATCGGGCAGGGCAAGATCATCGACGAAGTCGCCGCAACCGACGCCCGCGTCGCCGTGGTGGGTAATCCTGCCAACACCAATTGCATGATCGCCGCCTCGCAGGCCAAGCGCCTCACGCCCGACCGCTTCACCGCCATGGTGCGCCTCGATCAAAACCGCGCCCAGGCCCAGCTCGCCAAAAAAGCCGGCGTCGATCTCACCGCCGTCAAAGACATCTTCATCTACGGCAACCACAGCCCGACCATGTTCCCGTCGTTCAAGCACGCCACGATCAACGGCAAGCCCGCCGTCGAGGTCATCGGCGACAAGGAATGGCTCAAAGGTCCGTTCCTCGAAACCGTTGGCAAACGCGGCGCCGCCATCATCGCCGCCCGCGGCCTTTCGTCGGCCGCCTCGGCCGCCAACGCGCTCGTCGATCACGTCCGCTCGCTTGTCACGCCCGGCGCGATTCACTCGCTCGCTGTGAAGAGCGAAGGCCGTTACGGGTTCGACCCCGAAGTCTGGGCCGGCATGCCCGTGAAGACCACCACGCCCGGCAGCTACGAAGTCATCGAAGGCTACGAAATGTGCGACTTCGCCAAGGAAATGATCGCCCTCACCAACAAGGAACTCGTCGAATTGCGCGCCGCCGTCCTCGACATGATCAAGGCCTGATCCGCCTCCCCAAATTTGGTTCTGGTAT
>JBEVND010000173.1:0-4205 GCA_040508285.1 Rariglobus sp.
GGCGTTGGCCTCGACGAGTTCGCGCGTGCGCTCACGCACCTCAACTTCGAGTTCGTCCGCATATGCCTCTTGGATCGCGCGACGTTGCTCCGTTTCGTCCACGAGTCTTTTCTGCGTCTGGGCAAACCGATCGGCGACCGCAAACGAAAGGAGCAACATCTCCAGCGTGCGGCCGATGAGCAGCCCCATCGCCACGCCTGCGCCCACTTCCTGCCGCAGGACGCTTACCACCATCGGCATGCCCGCCAGCACAAGAAATGCGAACGCCATCAGAAAGAAACGCGCATGCCTCGCCCCGCGCCGCCAGGCCGACACCGCGGCGATCATGCAGACTACATCGGTGAACACCGCCGCCAGCGTAAGCACCCGGATCCCGTCCGGCTTCTCCATCCAAAGCATCGCGGGGGTCAGCAAGGCAAATACCGTCATCGCAATTCCCCAACCACGCAGCCAGCGGTCGACGCGCGGCATCAACTCCCGCGTGCCAAGGAATACGCGCGAAAACTTTGTCATGAGTAACGCGCCCGCGCCCATCGACGCCGCGATCAGCGTCTCGTGCCACGGCGAACGGATCGAAATCCCCATCAAGGCAAAGCCGCCGTTCGCCATGAAATTACACGCCGCCCCCGCCGCGGCCGTCAGCACATAGTAGCCCGTGTCCTCGAATCTCAGCCGCAACCAAAGCACGACGTTATAGAACACCAGCGCCATCAACACACCGAAGCACAGGCACTGCATGAGCAAGTGGTTCGTCTTGGCGCGGAAAAAGTCTTCGGCCTTCGCCCACCACGCCGGCTGGATATGCGCGACATAAGCATCGCTCACCCTCAGATACACCACTCGCTCACCCTCAGCGGGAACCAGGACCGGAAACGCCGCCATGCGAGCACTCAAAGGTCGCTCCCGTCCCGATGTCGCGGTGCCGGAAACCATCCGCCGCCAGCCATTCGGGTGCTCCGTCCACGCCTCCACCACATCCGAAAAATACGAGGTGTTCTCCACCACACCGTTGAGCGGTTCGGACCCGGGATTTTTTAGCGTCACACGCAGCCAAATCACGTCCCCATGACGGGCGGTTAAAAACCCGTTCTCCTTCCAGGGTGTCCATGTCGACTCCGGCCACGCGCGGACTTCCTCGATCGTTGCGTCCGGTCGCGCGTCGGCGACCCGCTCGACCCGGCCCTGATCCGTATTCGCCAGCAACGACACGCCGTTGTCCTTCGCCCCTGCCACGCCGAACACCAGCCAGATGAGCACGGCGGCGGCTGTCGTGAGACCGGCCGTCCACACCAAGCGGTAAACTGTGCGAGAGATATCCAAGGAAAGGCATCCACTTCATTCCTTTCCGCGCCCGCGCGGCAAGCCCGCACCGGAATCCAAACCTAGTAAACCTACGAGGTTTGCCTCCTTGAGCGCAGTCGGCCTCGTCGCGTTTTCTCCAGCCAAAATGAAAACGTCCCCGAACTCCGCGCTCGCCGCCCTGATTCTTTTTGCCGTGGCCGTGCCTTTGCACGCCGTCACCGCCACGTGGACCGGCGCGGGTGGAACCGGCAACTGGCGCACCACCTCCAACTGGAGCGGGTCTCATCCCTATACCGGCTCGTCGCTGCGCGATCTTCTTTTCGAAACAAGCGCCATCACCGAGCTATCTGTGAACGAATGGACCGATGTGGGGGAAATCAGGTTCGGGTCCTCCGCACCCGCATTCACGTTTAATATCCTGGCCGACATCCGCCTTTCGATCAACGGGGATATCGTCAACCACTCCACCGTCCAGCAGGTCTTCACCCTCGCCGCCAGCGACGTTTCCGGCGGAGAAGGCGCGAGGGTTTCAATATATCAAAACACCGCCGTGGTCGGGGACGTGAAGTTTATTCTTCAAGGTGCGCAACAGAGCGGTGCGACTTGGACGAACGAACTGTCCTTCTATGATAACACCAGCGCTGGATCGGCCACCATCCTCAACCGGAAGTCCGCGGGGCTTGGCGGAGACATTTATTTTTGGGGCTCCTCCACCGCTGCCTCCGCCACGATCATCAACGAAGCCATCACCCTCGGCACGGAGGCGGGCGGGCGCCTCGAGTTTCGTGACAACGCGACCGCAGGCACCAGCACGATCACGGTCGGCGGCGGCAGCCTCCTTTACTTCCGCGACTCTGCCACCGCGGGTTCCGCCCATATCACCGTGAACAGCGGTCTCAACGAGGACATCTTCAGCGGCGATATTACTTTCATGGACAACTCGGACGCGGGCACGGCGACCCTTGTTGCCAACGGCGGAAATGGCATGACCGACACAAAAATTTCCTTTCTGGGCGATTCCGACGGTGGCTCGGCCCGCGTCATTCTCAACAACGGCGGCGTGCTGGACGCATCCGGCCACACCGCCAACGTCATCCTTAACATCGGCTCAATCGAAGGCGCCGGCTCAAGCAGCTACGTGAACCTGAGCTCCACCCGCCACGTCGCCGTCGGCTGGCTCAACACCGACACCACGTTCGCCGGCACCTTCGATGGGAATGCCAGCGCGCGTTTCTACAAAGTCGGCACCGGCACTCTCACGCTCACCGCCAACTCCACCTCGGTCGCCGCCGCCACCATCAGCGCCGGCACGCTCCAGATTGGCAACGGCGGCACGACCGGCAGCTTCGCTGGAAACATCGAAAACAACGCGCGTCTCGTCTTCAATCACAGCTCCGCCAAAAACTATTCCAAGGTCATCAGCGGCACGGGCACGCTCACCAAACTCGGCGCCGGCACCCTTACGCTCTCCGGTGCGAACACCTATTCTGGTGCGACCATCATCACCGGCGGAACGCTCAAGCTCGGCTCGGCCGGAACGCTCTCCAACACACCGTCCGTTCACATCGCCTCGGGCGCGACCTTCGACGTTTCGTCCGTCGCCGCCGGTTTTAGTTTCACCTCCGGAGAGTCCCTTTCCGGCTCCGGCACCTTCGCCGGTCGTGCTATCTTCACCAGCGGCAGCCATCTCTCTGCCGGCACCACAACCGGCACGATTACCTTCACCGGAGGCCTCGCCCTCAACTCAGGCACGATCCTCAATTTCGATCTCGGCACATCCAGCGACATGATCCGCGTCTCCGGCGGAACGCTCACCGGCTCGGGTTCTGGCAAGATCACGGTCAACCTCTTCGATTCCGGCGGCTTCACCGCCGGCACCTACACCCTCATCAACGCCACGGGCGCCACGCTCACGAGCATCGACCCCGCCACCTTCGAGTTGGGCACCACCATCGCCGGTTACACCTACTCATTCTCACAAACCGGAAACCAATTCCGCCTCACCGCCTCCGCCATCCCGGAGCCCGCCGCGTTCGCCGCCCTTGCCGGCGTGCTTGCACTCGGTCTCGTCACCACCCGCCGCCGTCTTCGTGCGGTCTAAAAACCTTCGCTTAAAACGTGGACGCTCTTGATCGAACGTCCGCCCGCAAAGACCTGCGGCTGCCCGCAACCACGACCAGCGCAAGGGCTCCACAGACAACCGCATAAGCGCCAGACTCGGGAATCACCGTGTTTTCAAAGCCCACGATGTAGTCAGAACCGGATACACTCGCCACCGAGAAGTCGCTGACCGTTCCGTCGTCGATGGTGAACACTTCGTCGATTCCCTCGATGTAGGCCGTGTGGCCGAACTCCGCGCGAGACCATGCCCAGACATTATTAAAGACTGTGTTGCCCGCTGCGAAGCTCTGAACCGTCAGCTGGCCGGATAAATTAAATGCGCTCCCGAAGGTAAACGGAACCTGCACCTGCATCAGCCCGGGAATGTCACCGTAGGACTCGAACGACTGCGCGTCGAAACTCCGCACATAGCCGCCATCCAGATTCGCATACGCGCCGTTTCCTCCGAGTATGGCCGAGAACTTGGTTTCGCTCTTCCCCGTGTAAATGGTCCCGTTGTTACTGGCGTCCGCCAGCAACGAACCACTCACCCGCATCTTTGCGATGAAGTAGCCGCTCTGGCCGGTCAACCCGGCGGCGTTGATCGTCAGTGTGTCTTCAAACCCTGCCTGCGCCAGCGTCGCCGTGTTCCAGGCTCCGCGAATTTCCGCCTCGGTAAACACGCCGAGATGCCCGATGCGCGCGACACTCTTTGCGATGTGAAACCGGTAATCCCGCAAGTCCTGGCTCACTTCGGCATCCGAGTATTCGATCGAGGCCACCGAGACACCTGTCGCCACCGG
>JBEVND010000336.1:0-3529 GCA_040508285.1 Rariglobus sp.
TGGGCAAACAGCTCGCGACCGCGGTTTCGCACGTCGGCAGAGTTCTGGAGCGTCTGCGTGGAAAGTTTGCGGAAGGCGGCGAGTTCGAGACTGTAGGCGGCGTAGCCTTCCTGTGCATTGGGCGCGGCGGGGATGCGATTGAGCGCGTCGGTGGTGCGATTGAGGGCGAGGCGCGTGGATTTCACGTTGTCGCGAAATTGGAGGAGATCGATGGCCTTGCCGCCGACCGGCTTGGCGGCATCGGGGCCTTCGGGGGCCTTTGAAAAGGTCGAGCAACCAGTGAGCGACAGCGCGAGCAAACCGGCGGAAAACGAGAGCGCGAAGAGGGACGTGCGGGGTTTCATAAGAAAGCGGGAAGGGGTTGGGTCACTCGGGGGAAACGTTTGTTCCGAGCGCGGTGTAATCAAGAACGGTGTGACTGATAAAGCCATGCTCAATCGCGGTGCGGTCGGTCAGCGGCGCTTCGGGCGAGATGTCGTCGCCCAGTTTGAAGATGAAGCGGTGCGTGCCGTCATCGGCGGCGGGCCCGAAGAGGCCGGGCACGATCACACGCGCCGGGACCGTGCGACGCACGATTGACTCAGGGAGGCACGGATATGGGAAGTTGACGTTGTGGACGACGAAGCCGCGGGCGGGCGTTGCCGCGACGAGGCCGGGGACCAGTTGAGCGGCGCGTGCCGCGGAGGTGTCGAGTGAACGTTGCAACTCAGGACCGGCGCGATGGCCGGAGGCGCGGAAGGCTTCGAATTGGGCGGCGGTGAGGTCTTGCGAAAACGCGATTGCGGGGAGCCCGTGGACGGCACCTTCCCACGCGCCGGCGATGGTGCCGCTGGCGAGGATAAAGCCGAGCGAGGCGTTGCGACCGATGTTAATACCCGAGACAACCGCGTCGATTTGCACCTCTCGTGGCAAGAGGTGGGCGAGTGCGATGCTGACGCAGTCGCTGGGCGTGCCGTCGATCATCCATGCGTGGCAACCAAAGTCATGAGTGGCGATCGCCGAGGCGACGGGGCGAAGGCGGGACTTGGCGCAACCAATCCAGCTCTGCTCCGTTTTGGGCGCGGCAATGTAGAGTTCGTGACCTTCGGTGCGGAGCGCACCGATCAAGGCGTGGAGAAAAGGGCTGTCGATGCCGTCGTCGTTGGTGAGCAGGAGGCGCATGGCGGAAAGGGAATGGAGCGAGTCGCGGGTCGTGAATTCTCGATCAGGAGGAAAGCGAAGAGGGGAGTTTCTAAACCCCTAATAAACGCTGATTGGCTCTGGTGAGGGAACACGAAAAAGCCGCAGCGGTGAGGCTGCGGCTTTGATGACGGCTAATCCGTTAACTTAGGCGACAGGAGCGTCGGAAGGAGCCTGCTGGGGCGCTTCCTGGTCCTTCATCGCGGCCTTGCGGCTCAGGCGCACCTTGCCCGACTTTTCGTCGATGCCGATGCACTTCACGGTGATGGAATCGCCCATCTTGACGACGTCTTCGGTGCGGCGGACGCGGAAGTCGGCGAGTTCGCTGATATGGCAGAGGCCTTCCTTGCCGGGGAGACATTCGACGAAGGCGCCGAACTCTTTCACGCCGGTGACGCGGCCGGTGTAGATGACGCCGATTTCGATCGGAGGACCGCCAGCGCCGCCGGAGCCACCCTTGCCGCCGCCGCACAGGGAGTCGATTTCCTGAATGGCGCGGTTGGAGGCTTCAGCGTTGTTGGAGTAGATGAAGATCTTGCCGGAATCGTCATCGGAGATGTCGATCTGCGCGCCGGTCGTTTCCACGATGCGACGGATGGTTTTGCCACCAGGTCCGATGAGCAGGCCGATCTTTTCGGGATCGATCTGGATCGTTTGGATGCGGGGGGCGAAGGTGCTGAGATCTTTGCGGGGAGCGGGGATCGAGCTGAGCATGTTGCGCAGAATCTCGACGCGGGCTTCGCGGGCCTGGTGGATGGCGGTCTTGGCGATCTCGAACGGAAGACCGTTGATCTTCAGGTCGAGCTGGAAGCCGGTGATGCCCTTGGTGGTGCCGGCGAGCTTGAAGTCCATGTCGCCAAAGTGGTCTTCCTCACCGATGATGTCGGTGATGGTGGTCCACTTGGTGATCGCGCCGGAAGCGTCGATTTCGGTCATGAGGCCGCAGGAAATACCGGCGACGGGCGCGATGATCGGAACGCCGGCGTCCATGAGGGACAAGCAGCCGCCGCAGATCGAGGCCATCGAGGTCGAGCCGTTGGAGGCCATGATCTCGGAGACAACGCGGATGGAGTAGGGGAACACGTCCTCGGGCGGGAGAACGGGAACGAGCGAACGCTCGGCGAGGGCGCCGTGGCCCACTTCACGACGGCCCGGGGAGCCGAAGCGGCCGGTCTCACCGACGGAGAACGGAGGGAAGTTGTAGTGAAGGATGAAGCTCTTGGACTTCACGCCACCGGTGAGGGCGTCGAGTTCCTGGGCATCCTTGGTCGGTCCGAGCGTGGTGATGACGATGCTCTGGGTGTCGCCACGTTTGAAGGCGGCAGAACCGTGGACGCGGGGGAGAATACCGACTTCGGAATGAAGCGGGCGGAGGCTCTTGGCATCGCGACCGTCGGCGCGGACACCGCGCTCGAGGACGGCCTTGCGGTAGGCTTTGTATTGGAGGTCTTCGAAGACGACGTTGAGGTCGACATCGCTGAAGCGGCCGGCGCCGAGCTCAAGGGAGAGGGCGGCATGCGCCTCGGCCTTGAGGCCCTTGACGTTGGCGGAACGGACGGCCTTTTCGTGGCCGAAAATGGCGGTGACGATGCGCTCGGTGGGGACAACGCGCTCGATGATGGCGCGGGCCTCGGGGCTGGCGCCGACGAGGGCGAACGTAGCCTTGGGCTTGCCGACGAGGGCGACGAGTTCCTTGATGCCGCGGATGATCGGCTGGATCGCGTTGTGCGCGAATTCGAGGGCCTCGATGAAGCGATCTTCCGGGATCTGGTCCGCGGAACCTTCAATCATGAGCATGTCCTTCTCGTTACCCACGTAGATGAGGTCGAGGGAGGACTGGAACATCTGTTCGATGGTCGGGTTGGCAACGAACACGCCGTCGATCTCGGCGACGCGCACGGCGGCGATCGGTCCGTTCCACGGAATGTCGGAGATGGCGAGGGCGGCGGAGGCGCCGTTGACCATCGGGATGTCGGCTTCGTTGAGCTGGTCGGCGGACATCAGCTGACCGATGATCTGCACTTCATTGAGGAAACCCTCGGGGAAGAGCGGACGGCAGGGACGGTCGCACAGACGGGAGGTGAGGATTTCCTTTTCGGAAGGACGGCCCTCGCGCTTGAAATAACCACCGGGGAAACGGCCGGCGGCGGCGTATTTCTCACGGTAGTCGACAGTGAGGGGGAAGAAGTCCTGGCCGGGCTTCATGCTGGCGGCGACGCAAGCGGTGACAAATACATTGGTCTCACCGACACCGACATTGACCGCGCCATTGGCGAGTTGAGCGATGGAGCCGGTGGAGAACGTGATTCCCAAACCGGGAACCGTAACTTGATATTTCTGATTCATATTC
>JBEVND010000378.1:0-5425 GCA_040508285.1 Rariglobus sp.
GACGAGCTTGTCGTCACCACGCTGCGCAAGGCGGTCAAAAATCTCGTGGCTGCGAATGCCGAATTCGAAAAGGGCGGCCGCAATGACTTGATCGAGGCCAACCTCAAAGAGATCGCCATCGTTGAAAAATACCTGCCCAAGGGACTCGATGCTGCGAAGCTCGAGGCGCTGGTCGCCGAAGTAATCCAAGAGACCGGCGCGCAGAGCAAAAAGGAAATGGGCAAAGTCATCGGCGCTCTGAAGCAACGCCCCGAGGCTCCGCTCATCGACTTCGGCGCGGTGAGCAAGATCATCCAGGCCAAGCTGCCTTGAGCAAAGCACCAGTCATCGTTTGGTTCCGGCAGGATTTGCGGCTGCGCGACAACGCGGCGCTGCAAGCAGCGCTCGCTCGAGGCGGCCCGGTGATCGCCGTTTATATCCACGACGATGCGGGGGAAGGCGATTGGCCAGCCGGTGGAGCGAGCCGCTGGTGGCTCCATCATTCCCTCGCAGCAC
Organism: Rariglobus sp.; assembly: GCA_040508285.1. Lineage (GTDB taxonomy): Bacteria > Verrucomicrobiota > Verrucomicrobiia > Opitutales > Opitutaceae > Rariglobus. The sequence goes on from JBEVND010000378.1 coordinate 496, forward strand.
TGGACGCCTCGTTGCGCGAACGCGGCTCGCGTTTGCTCCTTCGGGTGGGCGCCAGTGGCGAGGCATTGAGCGATTTGATCACGGAGACGGGCGCCGAAGCCGTGTATTGGAATCGTCGCTACGAACCGACCGTGATTGCCCGCGATAAGGCGATCAAGGCGGACCTTGTTTCAGTCGGCGTCGAGGCGAAGAGTTTTAATAGTTCGCTGCTGTTCGAGCCGCATACGATCACGAACAAACAGGGTAGTCCTTATCAGGTTTTCACGCCGTATTGGCGGCATTGTCTTACGTTGGAAATCGCGCCGCCCGTTTCGCTCAAGTCGGGGGATTTTCCCGCGATCGATGAGTGGCCGTCGAGCGTGGCGCTGGATGATCTGAAGTTGTTGCCGACGATTAAGTGGGACGCAGGCTTTTACGACGAGTGGACGCCCGGAGAGGCGGGCGCTCAAAAACAGCTGAAGGCATTTATCGCGCAAGCGATGTCGGATTACGAAGAGCAGCGGAACGTGCCGTCGGAACAGGGCACTTCCCGACTTTCGGCCCACCTGCACTTCGGCGAGTTGGGGCCGCGTCAGATATGGGCGGCGGTGCGCGCACTCTCGAAAGACAGCGGAGTTTTTCCTCCGCATCGCGGCGGGCAGGTTTACCTCACCGAGATCGGTTGGCGGGAGTTTGCTCACCACCTGCTGTTTCATTTTCCGCAGACGCCCAAGCAACCGTTGCGCGAAAACTTCCGCCGGTTTCCGTGGGCGGCAGACAAAGGAGGCAACCACCTGCGAGCCTGGCAGCGCGGACAAACGGGATACCCGATCGTAGACGCCGGTATGCGCGAGCTGTGGCACACGGGCTGGATGCACAATCGCGTGCGCATGATCGTGGCTTCATTTTTGGTGAAGCACCTGCGGCTCTCGTGGAATCACGGCGCTGAATGGTTTTGGGACACGCTGGTCGATGCCGATCTGGCGAACAATACGCTCGGCTGGCAATGGAGCGCGGGCTGTGGCGCCGATGCGGCTCCTTATTTCCGAATTTTTGCGCCCGTCACGCAGGGAGAAAAATTCGATGGCGAGGGTGTTTACGTGCGTCGTTGGGTGCCCGAGATCGCGAAGTTGCCCAACAAATATCTACATGCTCCGTGGACCGCGCCGGCTGATGTTCTGGTGCGCGCAGGAGTGAAGTTGGGTGAAAATTATCCCGCGCCGATTGTTGACCACGCAAAAACGCGCGTCGAAGCGCTCGAGGCCTTTAAACAACTGAAAAACGAATGAGCGACGACGTGTTTAAGCGGAGTGTGCAAATCGAGCGAAAGCCCACGGAGGTTTTTGCCTGGCACGAAAAGCCCGGCGCATTCGAGCGGCTGGCCCCGCCTTGGCAACGCATTGAGGTGACCGAGCGCAGCGGCGGAATCCGCACTGGCGCGACGGTGAAGTTGCGCTCGAAGATCGGGTCAAAGAGGGTCGAATGGGAGGTCGAGCATCGCGACTACGTCGAGGGCGTGCAGTTTCGCGACCGGCAACTCCGCGGGCCGTTCGCCAAGTGGGAACACCTGCATCTCGTCGAACCGGTTCAAGCCAGCGACCGTGCGAGCCAGTTGACCGATGAGATTGCTTACCGGCTGCCGTTCGGTGGCCTTGGGAAGATCGTTGGTGGCGGGTTTGCGCGGCGGGAGTTGGAGCGGTTGTTTAACTACCGCCACGCAGTAACCAAGGCGGACAACGAGACCGCGGCGCGGCTCATCTCGGTGAGACCGTTACGCATTCTCATCGCCGGCGCGTCGGGGCTGGTGGGGCGGGCGCTCGTTCCATTTTTGCAGACGCAAGGCCACTCGGTTACGCGGCTGGTCCGTCGTGAGCCCAAGTCCGCCGACGAAGCCTTCTGGGATCCGGCGGCGGGACGGCTCGATCCGCAGGTGATGCGCGGGGTCGATGTCGTGATTAATCTTTCGGGCGAAGGCGTGGCCGAAGGACGTTGGTCGGAAAAACGAAAGGCCGCGATCCTCAGCAGTCGCGTTGATAGCACGCGCACGCTGGTGCGGGCGATCGCAGCACAGCATCACGTGCGGTTTCGTCCGTTCGTGTTCATCTCGGGGTCGGCCACGGGTTATTACGGCAATCATGGCGCTGCCGTTCTCGACGAAAACGCGAAGCTCGGCGCGGGCTTTCTCGCCGATGTGTGCGACGCATGGGAGCGCGAGGCGTCGGCTGCCGAGGCGCTGGATGTGCGGGTGGTGCGTCTCCGCACGGGCGTGGTATTGACGTCGGCGGGCGGGGCGCTGGCGAAGTTGCTGCCGGTTTTTCGAGCCGGAGTGGGCGGGCCACTCGGCGCGGGACAGCGCTGGATGAGCTGGATCTCCATCGATGACTTGGTGGGAGCGATTTACCACGCGATCATGGACCGTCGTTGCGACGGGGCGGTCAACGCGGTGGCTCCAGAGGCGGTCACCAATGCAGAGTTCACCCGCACGCTGGCTCGGGTGTTACGCAGGCCGGCGATCGTGCCCGTGCCGCCGGTGGCGTTGCGCGCGGTTTTTGGCGAGATGGCGGATGAGACGTTGCTGACTTCGGCGCGTGTGGTGCCGGGCAAACTCACCGAGGCGCTCTATGCGTTTCGGCATGTCTCACTCGAGCAAGCGTTGCGGCACGTGTTGGGCCGTTGATCGAATGACTTGCGAGGCGAGGGGAAGGCGCTTGGGTTAGCTGCATGTCCGCCTCCATCTATCAGAACATCGTCGACACCATCGGTCAGACCCCGCTGATCAAGCTCAACCGAATCGCGGAGGGCATCCCTGCGACGATCTATCTGAAAGCCGAGTTCTACAATCCGCTCTCAAGCGTCAAGGACCGGATCGGGCGCGCGATGATCGACGCGGCTGAACGTGATGGGAAACTCAAGCCGGGTGCGGTCGTGATCGAGCCGACCTCGGGCAACACCGGTATCGCGCTCGCGTTCGTGTGTGCACAACGTGGATACAAATTGATCCTCACCATGCCGGAAACGATGTCGCTCGAACGGCGCGTTCTCCTTCGCATGCTTGGTGCGGAGATCGTGCTTACGCCAGGAGCTGAGGGCATGCCGGGCGCGATCCGCAAGGCGACCGAACTTTTGGCGCAATACGGCAACAACGCATTCATTCCCCAGCAATTTGAGAATCCGGCAAATCCCGAAATCCACCGGCGCACCACGGCGGAAGAGATCTGGACGGCGACGGGAGGAAACATCGACGCCTTCGTCGCGGGCGTGGGCACGGGCGGAACGATCACGGGAGTTTCCGAAGTGATCAAATCGCGCCGTGAGTTGCGCAGCATCGCAGTGGAGCCGACTGGCAGTCCGGTGCTCTCGGGCGGGAAACCCGGGCGGCACCGCATTCAGGGCATCGGCGCGGGCTTTATCCCAAAGAACTGCAATACGGCCATCATCGACGAGGTGATCACGGTAAGTGATGACGATGCCTTGGAAACCGCACGCCAACTCGCGTTGCAGGATGGCATCCTCGGTGGAATTTCCACCGGAGCCAACGTGTGGGCGGCTCTGCAAGTGGCCAAGCGCCCTGAGTTTGCCGGCAAAACGATTGTCACTGTGGGGTGCAGCTTCGGGGAGCGTTACATCTCCACGGCGTTAGCTGAGAAGGCCCGGCAAGAAGTTGCGGTGTAGCCCTAGTCCGACTGAGGGGTTTACCTGTGGCGACTGAGGCAATCCCGAGTGGCTCCCGATAGCGCCCCCAGAAAATCTGAGGTTACCTTTCTGGGTAACTGAGGGCAGGGGCCGATAGGCGGACAACCGCTATTTCACTAGAGTGGTGCCATGAAAACGGCCCGCCTCTTTGCCCGACTGCTCCTCGTCATCGCAGGGCTTGCCGCCGTTCACACCGCCACCGCTGCGGTCAACCCTGTCTCAAGCGTGCCCCTCGTTGCCGCGTTGAAGGATGCTCACTCACTCGCCGCCCATCGCACCGATTTGAAAGTGCTGCGTGTAGAAGGAAGCTCGATGTTACCTTTCTTCGGTTCGGGTGCCGTGTTGGTCGTAAAGGAGATTCCCGCCGAAAAACTCCGCTCGGGAATGGTCGTCGTTTACACGAATCGTTTTAACGAGACGGTCGCTCACCGACTCACCGGATCGACCGCCAATGGCTGGACGGCCGCCGGCTACAACAACCGCGAAAATGACAGCACCGCGGTAACTTCGGAGAACCTGGTAGGCGTCGTCTACGCCACATTTTACTCCGATGCTGCCCCGGTCGACGCGCGCATGCTGGCCTCGTTGAGTGCCAGCGCTCCGATCGCACTGGCCGCACCGGCTCGTTAAAGCAGGTTAAGCGGTGGATCTTGGGGTTGCCGCGCCTGCGCTCGAGGTGTGTTACGCCATTTTGTGTATCCACGCAGTTGGGATGATCCTGTAAAATCAGGCTTCCATCCAACGCTCTGCGACGCGTAAGATGGCTCTTTTATGCAGAAGACCCTCGTTATTCTTAAACCCGATTGCATGGACAATAAGCATGCCGGCAACGTGATCGACCGCTTCGAAAAAGCTGGTTTCGAAATCGTTGGCGCAAAGATGACGCGCCTCACTTCCGAAGTGCTGCGCTCTCATTATTCGCACGTCGCAGACAAGCCGTTCTACCCCGAGATCGAAGCATTCATGAGCTCACGCCCTGTGATTGTTATCGCGCTCCAAGGTAACGATGTTGTCGCGAAGATCCGCGAACTCCTCGGGCCGACCGATTCCCGCAAGGCTGCCAAGGGCACCATCCGCGGCGACTACGGAACCGAAATGATGAAGAACGTTGTCCATGCTTCCGACAGCGACGAAAATGCCCGCATTGAGCTGGCCCGCTTCTTCAAGCCCGAAGAGTTGTTTGCCTGATTCAATCGCTATCGCCGTGCGCCTTGAGCGCCGATATGTGAAATTAAAAAGCCGTCCGGAGAAATCCGGA
>JBEVND010000426.1:0-5071 GCA_040508285.1 Rariglobus sp.
GGGCGAGCGGACGGGCGGTGTCGAGCCAGAGACGTTCGTGGAGGAAATCGCAGGCGACGGTGGTGTCGGCGGGGAGGAGTCCGGTGAAGCTCAGGCCTTGCGCGGTGCCGTCGGGCGGGGCGTCGAATTCTTCGACGGTGAGTCCGAGGAGGGCGCGGAGCGGGCCGGGGGCGCCGCCGGGGTGGATGCGGTCGTTCTCATCGACGCGGGCGGTGAAGTGAGTCGCGATGAACGTGGCGCCCGTGCGGACGCGTTCCTCGATGCGCGCGGCTTGGGCCGCGGTGAGCATCGTGGTGCAGGGGGCGATGATGACGTCGTAAGGAGACAGGTCGGCGTCGGGTCCGATTACTTCGGCGGTGATGCCGGCGGTATGGAGCGCGGCGTAGTAACGTTCGACGGCGGCGGGATAATCGAAATCGCGGCGCGGGCCGGCGGTGACGGAGAACGCCCACCATGAAGGCCAGTCGAAGAAGACGGCGACGCGGGCGGATACGCGGGCGCCGGCAGTGGTGTTGCCGAGCGCGGAGAGTTCGGCGCCGAGGGCGGCGACTTCGCGGAAGACGCGGGAGTCGGCGCGGCCGTGGTGTTCGAGGACGGCACCGTGGTATTTCTCGATGCCGCCGGGGGACTGGCGCCATTGGAAATAGAGGACGGAATCGGAGCCGTGGGCGATGGCTTGAAACGAATGGCGGCGCAGTTCGCCGGGCGGGCGGAGGCGGCAGTGCGAGGACCAGTTCACGCCGGATGGACTTTGCTCCATGAGGAGAAACGGTTCGCCCGGACGCAGGCCGCGCATGAGCGCGTGGCGGAACGCGACGGCGGATGCGGGTTCGCCGGGCATCGGGTAGCTGTCCCACGAGATGATATCGAGGTGCGGACCCCAGACGCGGTAGTCGAGCGGACCGAAGGCACCCATGAAGTTGGTCGTGACGGGGACGTGCGGTGTGAGTTCGCGGAGGACGGCGCGCTCGTTGAGGTAGGAACCGAGGAGGGCTTCGGTGTGGAAGCGGCGCCACTCGATGCGGTGCGCGGGGATGGATTGTTCGCCGTGGGCGAAGGGCGGTTCGATCTGCGACCAGTCGTCGTAGGTGTGACCCCAGACGGCGGTGGTCCAGTGCGCGTTGAGTGTATCCAGAGAACCATGACGGACGCGAAGCCAGTCGCGGAAGGCGGAGGCGCAGCGCGGGCAGTGGCAGTAGGGCGAACGGTTGCCGCCGTATTCGTTGCCGATGTGCCAGAGTTTTAAATGCGGGTGGTGGCCGTAGCGCGTGGCTATTGCGCGGACGAGATCGAGGGCGAGGCGGCGGTGATCGGGCGAATGCGGACAGAACGAGTGGCGGTTGCCGTGGGGGCGCACGCGGCCTTGGTCGTCGGTAACGAGGGCATCGGGATATTTTTGCGCGAGCCACGCGGGCATGGCGGCGGTGGCGGTGGCGAGGCAGAGATCGATGCCGGCGGAGTCAAGTTGCGCGATGATGCGGTCGAGCCAGTCGAAGGTGAAGACGCCCTCGGCGGGGTTAAGCGTCTGCCAGCCGAAGACAGGGAGCGTGACCAGCGTGACGCCGGCCGCGCGCATCAACGCCATGTCTTCGGGCCAGACGGACTCGGGCCATTGATCAGGGTTGTAGTCGCCGCCGTGATACACGCGCTCGCAGTGGAAACGGACGGGCTGGACGGAGGGCGGGTTCATCAGCGGCGTGATGTTGGGCGGACGAATCAGGGAAGCGATTTCGTCCCGTCCTGGGCGGTGGCGAGGTCCTTGCGTTGCCAGACGCGGATGTAGTCGATGACGAGGTCGGCGGGCAGAGACGCGGGGTCGAGAGGATCATATTCGAAACCGCCGGGGAGCAGGTCGAAGATGACGTAGGACTGCACGGAGCCCACGCGGGGCGAATCCCAGCTGCCGCCCTTGCGGCCCTGCGAATACACGGAGACGTGGCCGGGAGTCCAAAGAAAGCCGATCGTGAGAAAGCCGTCTTTGTCGGGCCGGTTGTAGTGGGCGGTGGTGCCGGCGACTTTGTGATATATGCCGTAGTGGTCCCAGTGGGCGCCGAAGGTGGTGCGGTAAGGGCCCCACATGGACTGGCCTTCGAAAACGTCGAACTCCATGCCGCCGTCTTTCGTCTCGGTGCGGCGGTGTTTGGGCCATTCGGCCGGACCGCGTTCGGGCATGAGCCAGAAGGCGGGGAACATGCTGGGGGCGGTGGGCAGTTTCACGCGCACTTCGTAGTAGCCGTAGCGCTGGGTCCACTTGCCGTAGGTGTCGAGCCAGCCGGTGGCGAACTCGGTGGCGCGTTCGGCCGGATCGTCGTTGTGGTGGCCGGCGCGTTTTTCGATGCGCAGGCGGGCGAAGCCATCGCCGAGGAGGACGTTGTGTTTGGAGAAGCCGACGCGTTTGTCCCAGAAGTTGGAGGCGTAGATGTTCCAGACGCCGGTGTTGAGGGTGTCGCCGTCGAAATTATCCTCGAAGGTTTTCACCCAGTCGCCGGATACGGGCGGGCGCTGGCCGAGCCAGGCGGGAGCAGGTTCAGCCGCGGGCAGCTCGGCGGTGATGGCGACGATCTGGAACTTGGCGGTCGAGGTCGCGTCGAGGGGCTGGAGCAGAAGGCCGGTTGTCTGGTGGCTGAAAAAGCGCGAGCCGGGCGCTTCTTTCACGCCCCAGTTTTTTTTGTGCTCAAGGCGTTCCTGTTCCGGATCGGAGACGATCTCGAACGGCGTTTTAGGGATGAAGGACACGACGAGGTCGGCGGTCGCTCCCGGTGCGACGGGTTTTTCCAGCGTGCCGAAATCGGACGGGCCGCCGCGGCTGATCAACTGGGCGGAGAGGGCGGCGGGAGCGGTGCCGGTGTTTTTCACGCGCACACGGACTTGCAGGTGGTCGCTCAGATCCCAGAAGCCGCGAGCGGGGCGGAAGAGAACATTCTGGTCGGGTTTTCCGGTGAAGGCGATGTCCACGGGCTGGCCCGCGGCGGGGGAGGCGGGAGCCGCGGTGGCGCCGGCGCGAGCGACGAGTTGTTTCGAGGAGTCGAACGAAGCGCCGCCGCCGAAGAGGAGGCCGCGCGCGGGTTTCAAGCGGACCAAGTCGGGGTTGGCGGCGGCTTGTTCACCGGGAGTGCCGCCGGCGACGATGGATTCGATGCGGAAGGAGCGCGGTGCCTTTTCATTTTTACCGAGGAAAAAAATGATCCGGCTGATGTTGGCCGCATCGACGGGATTCGAGCCTTTGACCGGGGAGGCGTAGTAGGCGCGGGCGGTGCCGGATTGGCCGGGCTTGAGGTAGGCGGCGCCGGTGCTGGTGCCTTGGCCACCGGCGTTGTCCAAGCGAAGGGTGACGCTGATGATGTTGGTGCCGGTGTTGGTGATGCGGGCTTCCACATAGCCGGAGCCGGACAAATCATAGGCGCCGTTGGCGGGCAGGAAATTAACGCCGGGGAAACCGGCGGGACCGGGCGCGACGGCGACCTCGATGCCGGGGCCGGAACTCGCGCGCGTCACGGCCACCTGATCGTGACTGGGCGTGGACAGGCGCGCGGCATCCGCCGCGGCGAGATCGACGACCGGGCGCGCCACGGTTTCAACGGTGGGAGAGGCAAACGAGCCTCCCTCGCCAAGGGAGCGATTGGAAAAAAGTCCGAGGGCGAGGAGGGTGATGAGGAGGGTTTTCAGCATGGGGAGTAAAGAAAGCGCGGTGGCTCGGCGTCAGACGAAGGCGCCTTGAGTGCGAAGGGTTTCACGGAGCAGGGCGGAATCCACGCGACGGGTGTCGCAATAGCCTGCCTTCACGGCGATGGCTGCGGCGGCGCCGGCGCCTTCGCCGATGGCCATGACCTGAGGCGTGATGCGGATGGCGGCGTGGGCCTCGTGGCTGCTGTCGATGCAACGCGAGGCGACGAGCAGATTATCGACGCCGTGCGCGCAGATGCTGCGGTAGGGAATCTCATACCAGCTGCCCTCGGGCGGGTGGGCGCGCTCGGTGCCTTCGCCTGTGGGGCTGTGGATGTCGATGAACCAGTTGCCGCGGGCGATGCAGTCGGCCACGGGCGTGACGTTCATGATGTCGTCGGCGGTAATCGTGTAATCGCAACGCACGCGACGGGTTTCGCGAACGCCGATGTGCGGAGCGGTTTCGGAGACGACGGCGTTGGCGAAACCGGGGATGCGTTTACGGAGAAAGTCGGCGACCTCGAACACTTGGCGGCGACCTTCGATCATCGCGTCGGTGACATCGCGCAGCTTGGTGCCGTCTTTGCCGACGATGCGCGTGGTGTTGAAATTCCATTCCCCCGGACGGGGATTGCGGCCGAGGAGAACATCTTCGCGGGGGATGGTGACCTCGCCGCGGGCCTTGGCGGCTTGCCATTCGGTGGTGAGTTGGAGGTCGATCTTGCGGTAGGCCTCGAGCGCATCGTCGTCCACGCCGGTCATCTTGAAGATCATGGTCATGGGCTGGACGGCACCATCGCCGGCACGGCCTTGCTCGACGGGAACGCCGGCGAGGGCAGACACATCGCCGTCGCCGGAGGAGTCGATCACGACTTTGGCGAGGATGACCTGGCGGCCTTCCTTCGACTCAATGATGACGCCGGTGATGCGGTTGCCTTCGCGGATAACCGCGGAGGCTTGGGCGAAAAAGAACGGGGTTACGCCTGCCTCTACGATGAACCGGTCGAGCACAACCTTGGCGGTCTCGCTGTCGTAGGAGCCGCCGGCGCCGTATTTGTCGCCCCAAGTATTCCAGCCGCCGGATTCGGACCAGCGTTGCACGAGTTCGAGGAAGAGACCCTTGACGAACGGATAGGGCATGATGGCGCTGAGAATGCCCGCGGTCCAGGTGCCGCCGAAGCTGCCGAAGCGTTCCACGAGGATGGTCTTCGCGCCGTTGCGGGCAGCGGAGACGGCGGCGCCGATGCCGCCGGGGCCGCCGCCGATCACGAGGACATCGCACTCGGCGATCACGCGAAGGCGGCGCGAGGGCTCTTCATAAAAACGAGGTGTATCTTTCATAAAAATAAGGGAGGGAAATTATCTTCCGGATCGGTCGAATGTTCGAACGGGGATGCTTTCAGGAATA
>JBEVND010000433.1:0-3596 GCA_040508285.1 Rariglobus sp.
CGCCTTGGCAAACGGCGATGTGGTGAAGGGCGAGGCCGCGTCCGTGCCACCGGTCTTGATAAGATCGGGCAGCAAGTGTTTCGGCAGCGAGGGCAGCACGACTTCCTCGATCACGGCCGATGGAATTACCAAGACGTGCGTGTAGCCGATGACGCGCAACGTGTGTTGCAACGCGACGGGCCGGGCCGGGTCGCGCCAGTTGTTCGCGATCTCATTCCAGCCGTAGATACGACCCGAGCCGAGGTAGTTGAGCGTGCGATGTCCGTCACCGTAACGCTGGGTGAGACGGGCAAACCCGGCTCGGATCATCACGATGCCGTTGGGGTAATCACCCTCGGCAGCGATGACCGGCTCCTTGCCGGCGGAGGCGCCCGCTTGGACAAGTTTCTTGTAGTCACCGGACCAGTCGTAATCGCCGTAGGTCTCGAACTGCGTGGCGGCCATCACACGGGCTTTGCCGGCTTCGTCGAGGTGTTGGAGAAAGGGAATCTCGGCGAGGTAAGTGGAGAGCGCGCGTTCGCGATAGATGCGATCAATGTGGGTGCGCAGCGCGGGGTCGTAACGCATGAGATCGCGCAGACCCTGCCAGCGGATTTCCAGCAACTCGGTGTGATCCTCGTTGGCAAAAATCGTGGCGGTGCGCGGCATGCGCGAAAGCGCGGCGATCTCACCGAAAAAATCACCTGCGCTGATGGTCGCAGTGCGGTGTTTGTCGAGCACGCGGGGAACGTCCTGCAACACGATGTGCGTCTCGGCCTTGTCCTGGTTGAGAAAACCTTTGCGCACCTTTTTGCGGGCCACTTCGTCTTCGCGGGAGTTGGCCCACAGCTGGGCGATGGCGCGAAAAATACCGCGACGCGCCGGCTCGCGGCGACCTACATCAGACGGTGGCAATCCGGGGGCGAGCACCACGCGGGCCGAGCCGCGCAGAATCAAAAACGCGGAGGTGCCGTAGTCGCCTTCGCGCACGATGATCTCGCCCTTCGCGTAACTGCGCAGGCGGGCATCGTTCTTCAGGACATCGGGGAGCGGAGCGGAACGGGGAAAGTTGTCGGCCTTCATGGCCGAGAACGGCGGGCGCGAAAGCAGACGGCTGATGTCTTGGTCGGTCAGGTCATCAGTGAAGGGCGAATCCCAGCGGCGCGGGCGATCAAGTCCGGTGACAACGTTACTCATCACGCGTCGATCACGAGTTTACCCTTGGGTTTGCAGATGCAGGTAAGGCAGGAGCCTTTTTCCGCATCGGCACCATGGCCTCCGAGGTATTCAACTTCTCCCGACTTCACCGCCACGAGGCAGGAGCCGCAATTGCCGGCGCGGCAGCCCGCATCGATCTTGATGTCACGGCTCTCGGCGAGTTCGAGCAGTGAGTCATAGCCCGCGTCCCAAAGCGCAGTGATGCCCGATTTCGCAAAGGTAACCTCGACGCCGCCAAACGGGGCTTGAGTAAGAGATTTTTTAACTTCGGGCGGTGCAGCTTTTTTGACCGAAGCCGGGCCGAAAGCTTCATAGTGCACCCAGGAATCCGGCACGCCCCACGCACGCAAATCCTCGGTGATGCTTTCCATGAACGGACCCGGGCCGCAGAGGAAATAATCGTAGTTGTTCGACGGAAGCAGCTCTTTGAAGAGCGCCACGCTCACCCGGCTCTCGTGTTGATAATCACGGCCGAGAACATCGGTCGGCAACGGTTTCGAATAGCACACGTGAAGCCGCACGTGCGGGTGTTTCGCGACGAGCTCCGCCATGTAGTCCTTGAACATGTGGTCGCGACTGTTGCGCGCTCCAAAGAAGAACCAGATCTCGCGACTGTCGCCGGCTTCGATCAACGCGTTGGCCATGCTGACCATCGGCGTGACGCCGACGCCGCCGGAGATGAGGACGACGGGACGCGGCTTCTCGAGATCGAGGTAGAAGTGCCCGTTGGGTGCCTTCACATCGAGAATGTCACCCTCCTTGATCGAGTCGCAGAAAAAAGAAGATCCTACACCGGGCGGATGCGCCGAGCCCGAGGGCGGTGGGCAACGTTTGATGGTGACGCGATAGTTGGTCGGACGCGCACAATCGGAGAGCGAGTAGCACCGGATCACGGGTTTGGCCACGCCCGGCACGGTGAGTTGAAACGTGAGGTATTGCCCTGGCTTGAATGACGGCAGCGCCTTGCCGTCATGCGGCTTCAGATAAAACGAATACGTATCGTCGCACTCCAGGACCTTGCTGCTGACGGTAAATTTACGAATTCCATTCCACGCGGAACGGGCCATCTCCACGGATTGGATACGCAGGCGGGCCGCGTGGATATCGAGCGAGAGCCGTTCTTGTTCGAGGCGGATGCGACGGCGATCAAACAGATAGCGACGCATTCCGCCGCCCGCCCAAAAGCCGACCTGAACAACGAGTCCGCCAACAATTACCCAACCGGCGATTTGAGCCGGGTGCGATGAATGCAAAGTGAAAAGGTCGGTCCACATAAAACCCGCCGGCGTCGTCTCCGTTCGCACATTGAAAAAATTCCACTGTTGCGATGGTCAGGATTCGACGTTTGACGCTATCCGGAAATTGGAGGAACCCGCATGGGGAAAACAACGTTTTTATCCGGAATGCTGATACTTAATTCTTTTATAACACATTCCATTTTCCGGCACGCCATGCTCGCGACGGGACTTGCTGCGGCGTGTCTGTGTAACGCGGAGGTGAAGCCGCCCTTGATCGCTTCGGATGTGTTTATTCATCCATCGATTTTGGGTGCGACTTCGTGCGCCACCAGCGGATGTCACGGAGGTGCGTCGGAGAAAAGTCTTCAATACGCGGTGTGGTCACAACGCGACGTGCACTCGCGCGCCTTCGCCACGCTGACGACCGCGCGTTCGGCGCGCATGGCGGAGGCACTGAAGATCCCTGATCCCACGGTGAGCACGCAGTGCACGACGTGCCACGCGCCTTTCCACGCGGTGCAGGTGACCACGCCCGAGCTGCTGGCTCCAGACGCGCGAGTGAATGAAGGCGTCTCGTGTGCGAGCTGCCACGGACCGGCGGGAGAATGGTTGCGGAGCCATACGCGCACCGATTTCACCCATGCGGACAAGGTTGCCGCGGGCATGAAGGAGCTCGGCAATCTGCATGCGCGTGCGGGCAGCTGCGTGGCGTGTCACCAAAATATAGATACGGATCTCGTAACGATCGGAAAGCATCCGCGGTTGATTTTCGAACTCGATGGTCAAACCGCCTCGCAGCCGCGTCATTGGCGCGAGGCGGCAAATTACAGTGGCGCACAGGCCTGGCAGGTGGGCCAGTGGGTCGCGTTGCGCGAAGTGAGCTGGGCGTTGTTTCAACGCAAGGCGCCGCTGGATGAACTTCCACGCTGGCGGGCGCTGGTCTGGTTGATGCAGCGCGCCGAGGCCTCTGCCGCGACGTCGGCCGGTTTGCCCGACGCTGCACAGTTGGTCGAACCAGCGCCGGAAAGCTATGCACGGGCGCGCGACTTTGCCGATCAGCAGGCGCGGGCGTTGTCGACCTCGTATGACTCCGCTCGAGCGTCCGTGCTGTTGAGGAATCTAGCGTCTACGCACGCAGAATTCTCGGGGTCCAAGATCGAC
>JBEVND010000453.1:0-3873 GCA_040508285.1 Rariglobus sp.
GTCCCACCAACCCGCTCCCACCCGCTACGACAACTCCGCTCTCTACCGTCGCACCGGCCGCAGCGGCCTGAAACTCTCCCGCCTCTCCCTCGGCCTCTGGCATAACTTTGGCGGCGTCGATGTTTACGAAAACGGCCGCGCCATCATTCGCCGCGCCTTCGACCTAGGCATCACGCACTTCGATCTTGCCAACAACTACGGCCCGCCTCCCGGCTCCGCCGAGGAAAACTTCGGCAATATCCTCGCCTCCGATCTGTCCGCCCATCGCGACGAACTCATCGTCTCCACCAAAGCCGGCTACCATATGTGGGCTGGTCCCTACGGTGAATGGGGTTCACGCAAATACCTGCTCTCGTCCCTCGATCAGTCGCTCAAACGTCTGCGCCTCGATTACGTCGATATCTTCTACCACCACCGTCCGGACCCCGACACGCCGCTCGAAGAAACCATGGGCGCCCTCGCCCACGCCGTGCGTAGCGGCAAGGCTCTCTACGTAGGCCTTTCCAACTACAAACCCGAGGAAACCGCCCGCGCCGCGAAAATCCTCCGCGATCTCGGCACACCCGCCCTCATCCACCAGCCGGTTTACAACATGTTCAACCGCTGGATCGAGCCCGCGCTCCTCGATACCTTGGAAGCCGAAGGCATGGGTTGCATCCCCTTCTCCCCGCTCGCGCAAGGCCTCCTCACCAACCGCTACCTCGCCGGCATCCCCGACGATGCCCGCGCTGCCAAGGCCCACGGCTTTCTCAAAGCCGACCGCATCACCCCCGAGACGCTCGCCAAGGTTCAAAAACTCAACGCCCTCGCCCAAGCCCGCGGCCAGTCCCTCGCCCAGATGGCGCTCGCCTGGACACTTCGCGACAAACGCGTGACCACCGCCCTCATCGGCGCGAGCAAAGTGTCACAGCTCGAAGATAACTTCGCCGCGCTCTCCACCCTCGATTTCACCTCCGAAGAACTGGCGCAGATCGACGCAATCCTCGCTTGAATCTCGTTCTCTTCGAATCCGCCGAACTGACCGCGCCGATCCCTCGCACCGACCCGCGCGCCGCGCACATTCTCACTGTCCTCCGCCGTCGCGAAGGCGACACCTTCGATGCCGGTGCCGTCAACGGAGCGCGCGGCAAAGCCACCGTCGCCGCGATCACCACCGACTCCCTCGCCCTCACCTTCGCCTGGGACTCCCCGCAACCTCCCCTGCCCCCGACCACGCTGCTCATCGGCCTCCCGCGCCCGCAGACCGCCCGCGACATCCTTCGCGACGCCACCACGCTCGGCGCAACGCGTATCCACTTTATCGCGACAGAGCGCGCCGACCCCAACTACGCCACGAGCACACTGTGGACCTCCGGCGAATGGCGCCGCCACTGCCTCGCGGGCGCCGCGCAAGCCTTCGACACCCGCATCCCCGAAGTCACCTGGACGCACACCCTAACCTCGGCGCTCGCCAGCCTTCCCGATCCCGCTCCGGCCCCGGATACGTCCCCTTCAAAAGTCCCCACCCGCCTCCTCGCCCTCGACAACTACGAGGCCTCCGCGCCCTTGCGGGTTTGTCACTTAATAAGTGACAAACCTTCCGATCGTCATGCGGGTCTGGTGCTGGCGTTTGGGCCGGAACGCGGTTTCGGCCCAGGCGATCGCGACACCCTTCGCGCGGCGGGATTCAGCTTGGCGCACCTCGGCTCCCGCGTGCTGCGCGTCGAAACCGCCGTCGTCGCCGCGCTCGCGATCACCCGCGCGGGCGTTGCTTAAAATTCCTCGACCGGCGGAGCACCCTCCAGCCAGCGAATCATTCCCATCACGAGGTAATTCCAGTTCTGGAAACCCGGATTCAAGACCGGCTCTCCGTTTTCCGGCTGATAGTATTCGTGCAGCAACCCGTGCCGCTCGAAATCCCTCGCGAACAGCCGCACCGTCTTTTCCGCCAAATCCCGCGCCTCGCGGTCTAGGCCGTAGCGCACGAATCCGCGGAAAACCATGTAGTTTGAGATGCCCCACACCGGCCCCAGCCATGACGACGGGTTGCCGCTCGCGCGCACATCATACATGGCCTCCAACTTGGACAACGTGCGCACGCCCGCCGGTGCATGAAACGTGCGCTCATCCCAATAGTGTTTCGCCACCGCCTCCGCCTGCTCCTGCGTCGCCACTCCGGCCCATAGCGGCAAAAAACCGCTCCACACGCCGATGCGCTGGATCAGACACGACCAACGCCGGGGCCCGCCTTGATGCAGCTTTGTCCACGTGCCCGGCGCAGGCGCATCGGTGAGATTGAAATCCACGCTGAAATAAAAACCCAGCCACGGGTCCCAACAATGCCGCCGGATCGCCGCGTGCAAAACCTCCGCATCCGCCGCATAACTTCGCGCGACCTCACCCAGCTCCAAACACCCCGCCAGATACACCATCGCGAGCAGCTCGCGATACATCAGCGCATTCAAAAAGACGGAGCCCGACGAACGCTCCGGCCGATAGTAGGTGCAGGGATCGTTATCGACGCCGATGGCGTAGTCGTTCTGCCAAAAAAACAACCCGGTGCCCGCATGACGGTGGTGATGCTGGTAGGCATTCACAAACGCCTGCAGTCCCGCGAAGCCCGCGCGCAACCACTCCGCGTCGCCCCGCGCTTCACGCACCAGAAACGCGGCGTGCTGGGCGAGACAGGGCTTGTGCAAATTGGCGCGCCGGGTGTCGGCCGGTTTCTCGCCGCCCGTGCTGGCGATCATCGGCGGTATCCAGCCCTCCCAATCCACGCCCTCCAGAAAATTCAACACGCACCCACGCGCATGCCGCCGGACGCGCTCGCGCAAAATGTCGTCATCCGTCTCCGCGATGATCTGGTGCAAGGCAACGTCCGCCAGCCACGAATCCCAGTCCCACAACTGGTCGGCGTAAGTCGTGCTCCCGGGCACGAGAAAAGGATGCTTCAACACGCCCTTCGGCTCACGAAACATGCCTTCGCGATCGCGCGAGATGTGCTCACGGATAATCGCAATCTCACGACGCAGTCCGGCATCGATGGCACTCATCTTCAGCGTGCGGGTTGATCGTCCGTGCGGAAAGGAGCGGCGGGCAAACCAGCCGCGTTGAACAACCCTGCCGCGGGCGAATCCGTCCATGCATAGCGCACCGCCGCAGGCGCGGGCACCGCGGCCGACGAAACCACCACGGAGCCATCCGCCTCGATCACGGCGTCGGCCGCCATGAACCGTCCGTCCACGCCCGCCAGTTGGAATCCGGTAACGCCGCCCGTCTTCGCGGCAAGGCCTTCGGCATGGTCGAACCACACGCGCCACGCACCCGCTTCGCGCCTCGCCTGACGATACACCGGCCCCGAGAACTCCCTCGCTGGCGCGGCCCCGCCATACGTTTTCGCGAGGGCGATCAATGCGAGCCTGCGACCGACGTCCTGCTTGTTGAGCGGATGCACGTCGTCGGGATTCCCGATGTCGATCGTCACCGCCATGCCCGTGTTCGGCAGCCGCAGCGCCGACGCCTGCGCCTCGCGGAGAAACGCCCAACTGGTCCCTTGGCCGGCGCCGCCCGCATTAAAATTAGCGAGCTGCACAAAATAGAACGACAGCTCCCCCTGCCCCCATTCGTCGCGCCACTGCTGGATCAACGCCGGGAAAAGTTTTGCGTATTCCGCCGCCCGTCCCGCGTTGGACTCGCCCTGATACCACAACACGCCGCGCACTCCGTAAGACACCAGCGGATGAATCATGCCGTTGTAGAGCGTGATCGGCATATACGGATGCCCCGGCCCGACCGGATCGCGCGGCCGGCGCTCCGTGAACGCACGCCCCTCCGCCTTCGCGGCGGCCGCGGCGCGTTCCCACACCCCAAGATCCTCCTCGAATTTTTTGCGCG
>JBEVND010000471.1:0-6881 GCA_040508285.1 Rariglobus sp.
AAACCGGTGCAGCGCGCAAAGCGCGACTAAGCCGGGCGCGCCGCGATGGGAATCGCCGCATGGGCATGCGAAGTCGGCTGGTGTTCACGCGACACCGGGCAATGCGTGTGATGGTCCTCGCGTTGTCGGCAAAGTGCACAAAAGAGGGTGATCTCACGACGGCCTACGCGCGTGACGGCGCGTTCCACCAAGTCGGCTTCGATGGAGGTAATGGGGAGCTGATCGGCGCAGAGCGCGAGCGTGTGCTGAAACGCGAGCGTTGCCGTGGCGAAATAGGCGAGAAGCGGATTGCGGCCGCAGGCGCAGATATCGGCTTTGATCGGAGGTTGTCGTCGGCGCGCCGAAGTAGGTGAGGCGAGTTCGCGAAAAACGTCGTCGATCGTCCGATCCATGAGATGCACAAGCGTGTCGGGGTGAGCGAGGGGTGAACTGCGCGGCACGGCACGGAGTCGGTTGACCCAACCTTGATGGAGGAGGGCGCGGCGCTCTTGCAGCGCGCAAAGGAGTCGCTCGTTCATGAGGCCTACTATGGCGCAGTCGCGTCCAAGGGGCTTCGCAGGTGTTGGCGAAGCGTGCGCATCTTTTGCGGGCCGTTTTGGGACCGATCACAAGATATGCGTAGTGCCCGCCAAGGTGCGCGCAGAGCCGGAGTGGCGAAAAAGGTATCCTGATAGCGTTCAGAAACCACGCCACCCGCGCAACCGCCTCCCACCATGTCAGTCGTTCCGCTTACGCTCACGATCAGTCTCTGTCTTGTTTTTACGTTCGTGCTCTTTTTCCTGCGCGAGTTCACGCGCCGTCGCTTCAGTGGAGCGGAGAGCGAATCGCTTCTTCCGCTTGCGGACGAAATGCCGCGCGTGGTCGTGGCTGCCGCCGCGCCGTTATCTGCGTCGGAAAAAACGCACGCGCATTCACACGACCATCCCGCGGGTAAGGCTCACGTCTGTCACGGTAACGGCACCTGTTCGTCGTGCCTCAAACGAGCCTCTCGCCAACCGGTGCAGACGGGCGCCTGAGCGTTTTTCACCTCGCTGATTGACTGACCTTATTTCCATGACCGACCGAAAGCTCACGATCGAATACAACGACAAGATCGTCCGCCAATTCCTGCTCGCCACCGTTATCTGGGGTGCGGTGGGCATGTTGGTGGGCATCATCGTTGCGTCGCAACTCAACTACTGGCGGTTGAATTTCAACCTGCCGTGGCTGACCTTCGGCCGGCTCCGGCCCCTGCACACCAACGCGGTGATTTTTGCGTTTGTGGGTAACATGATGTTTGCCGGCGTCTACTACTCGACGCAGCGCCTGGTGAAGGCGCGCCTCGCGAGTGACTTCCTCTCGTCGCTCCATTTCTGGGGGTGGCAGCTCATTATCGTCGCGGCGGCGATCACGCTCCCGTTGGGCTTCTCGCGCGGCAAGGAATACGCCGAACTGATCTGGCCGATCAACATCGCGGTCGCCTTCATCTGGGTGGTCTTTGCGGTTAACTTTTTCTGGACGCTCAAGCGCCGTCACGAGCCCGCGCTCTACGTGGCGATCTGGTTCTACATCGCGACGATCATCACTGTGGCGATGCTCTACATCGTTAATCACCTCTCGATTCCGACAAGCATCCTGCATTCGTATCCGATTTTTGGAGGCGTGCAGGACGCGTTGGTGCAATGGTGGTATGGCCACAACGCCGTGGCGTTCTTCCTGACCACGCCGATCCTCGGCATCATGTATTACTTCCTGCCGAAAGCGGCGGAGCGGCCGGTGTATTCCTACCGGCTGTCGGTGATTCATTTCTGGTCGCTCGTTTTTGTCTACATCTGGGCCGGTCCGCACCATCTGCTCAACACGTCGTTGCCGGGATGGTTGCAGGGCCTCGGCATGACGTTCTCGATCATGCTCTGGGCGCCGTCGTGGGGCGGCATGCTCAACGGTCTGCTCACGCTGCGTGGTGCATGGCACAAACTCCGCACGGAGCCCGTGCTCAAGTTCTTCGCCGCCGCCGTCACGTTCTACGGCATGGCCACGTTCGAAGGACCGTTGCTTTCCATCAAGTCGGTCAACGCCCTCGGTCACTATACCGACTGGATCATCGGTCATGTGCACGCAGGTGCGCTTGGCTGGAACGGTTTTATGGCTGCCGGTATGATTTACTGGCTCGTGCCGCGCCTCTGGAACAAGCCGTTGTATTCCCAGTCGCTCGCGAACCTGCACTTCTGGCTCGGGACGGTCGGCATTCTGCTCTACGTCGCCGCGATGTGGACGTCGGGCATCACGCAGGGCCTCATGCTCAACGCCACGACCGAAAACGGCACGGTGCTGGCCTATCCGAACTTCATTGAAACGCTTCGCGCGATTCAGCCGATGATGTTGTTCCGTGTCGTGGGCGGCGGTCTGTATCTCGCCGGCTGGTTCCTGCTCGCCTACAATGTCTATCGTTCGATCCGCGGTGCGAAGGCCGTCAACGGCACGATCGAAGTCTTCGTGACCGAGCGCGATGCCGGCGAACGTCTCGGGTTTGCGAATACCGTGTTCAGCCCGCCCGTGATGTTCTCGGTGCTCGGCACGCTCTTTGCCTGTGCGTGGTTGTTCGGTGGCGATTTCCTGAAGCTCGCCGGCCTCTTTGGCACCATTCTCTGCGTGATGCTCGCCTGGCTTCACTTCAGTTCACGGACGCATCAGTGGGGTGCTTGGTATGACAAGCTCCTCGTGAGTGCCATGCCGTTCACGATCCTCACGCTCATTGCCGTGGCTGCCGGCGGCATGATCCAAATCATTCCAACCACGCTCGTGAACCGTGCTGAAAACGTGGAGGACCGCCGCGCGATTCCCTACACGCCGCTCGAACTGGCGGGCCGCGATCTCTACATCCGGGAGGGTTGCTACAACTGTCATTCACAGATGATCCGCACGATCGTTCCCGACGTGCTGCGCTATGGCGATTATTCGCGCCTCGGTGAATCGATCTACGATTACCCGTTCCAATGGGGTTCGAAACGCACTGGCCCGGATCTCGCCCGCGTCGGCGGCAAATATCCAAATATCTGGCACCTTCAGCACATGGAGAACCCGCGCGCGGTGTCGCCGGATTCGAACATGCCGAACTACCCGTGGTTGCTCACGCAGAAGACCGATGTCGCGGCCCTTACCGAGAAACTCGCCGTGCAACGCATCCTCGGCGTTCCGTATCCGGACTACAACGACACGGAACTCACCTCCTTGGTCGATACCCAGGCCAAGGCCATCGCTGCCGACCTCCGCTCCGCCGGCGCCTACGTGGCTCATGACCGTGAGATCGTGGCGCTCATCGCCTACCTGCAGAAGCTCGGGAAATACGAGACGGTTACGCCCAAACACACTGCCAGATAACCCGACCTTACAAACCATGTTCCGCCGCCTCTTCTTCGAAAACTGGGTCAGTCTCTTTTCGCTCATCGCGTTCATCACCGCGGCGTCGATCTACCTGACGACCTTCTACCGGGCGTTGCTCATGAAGCGTCCGCAGATCGACCGCATGTCATCGCTGCCTTTCGAAAACGAAACCTCCGTTCCCGCCGCCCATGACGCCGAATAAGCCCGACCACGATCCGGCCGACGACCCGATCCGCGAGCACGTGTTCGACGGCATCGCCGAATACGACCGCAAGCTGCCGAACTGGTGGCTGATGACGTTCTACGGAGCGATCGTCTTTTCGATCATCTACTGGATGGCCGATCAACACTTCGCGCACTCGACCGATGAGACGCGCATCACTGCAGAGATGCAGCGCATCGAAGCGGAAAAAATCGCTTCCTCCGCCTCGTCGCTCGACGAAGCCACGCTCTGGAAGATGAGTCGCAACCCTGTGTTTGTTAACGCGGGTCAGGCGACTTATCAGTCGACGTGCTCGAGCTGTCACGGCGCAACGCTCACGGGTGGCATCGGCCCCAATCTCGTGGACGCCCTGTGGCTCCATGGCGACAAGGCCACGGATGTGCTCACCGTCGCGAATGAAGGCGTTTTGACCAAGGGAATGCCAGCGTGGGGCCCCGTGCTCGGCGGGAAAAAAGTATCCGAAGTCGTCGCGTTTATCCTCAGCCACCACCAGCCGCCCGCGCATTGAGGTGAAGAAAAATCCTGCTGAAACGTTTTGAAACCTGCTCCGCTCATCCGTCCCAACCGCGATGCCGTCACCACCATCCGTGATGACGGATCGCGGCGCTTTCTGCACCCGGCGGAGGCAGGCGGACGGTTCACGGCGGCGCGGCGTTGGTCTGGCTGGTTGTTGGTGGCGATCTATCTCGCGCTGCCGTGGATTCCGGTGCGCGGACATCCCGCAGTGTTCCTCGATATCGCCGGCCGGCGCTTCCATCTCTTCGGCATCACACTCGCGTTTCAAGATGCGTGGCTGATGTTTTTTGCGATCAGCGGACTCGGTTTCGCACTCTTCTTTGTGACCGCACTGCTCGGTCGCGTGTGGTGCGGTTGGGCGTGTCCGCAAACCGTGTTCCTCGACCACGTTTACCGTCGGGTGGAGCGCTGGCTGGAAGGCGATTCCTTTGCACGTCGCCGACTCGACGCCCAGCCGTGGACGGCGGCGAAGATCGTGCGCCGCGGTGGTAAACAGATCGTGTTCTTCGCGCTCTCGGCGGTGATCGCGCATCTCTTTCTGGCTTACTTTGTGTCGATTCCGGAGCTGTGGGCGATGATGAGCGCGGCACCGGCGACGCACTGGGCGTCTTTTCTCTTCGTCTTCGTTTCGAGCGGGGTTCTCTACTTCAACTTCGCGTGGTTTCGGGAGCAGCTCTGCATTGTGATCTGCCCGTATGGCCGGCTGCAGTCGGTGCTGATCGACGACCATTCGCTGGTGATTGGCTACGACGCGAAGCGCGGTGAGCCGCGCGGCAAGTTGAGCATTCCCGACGCGGGCGCCTGCGTGGATTGCAACCGCTGCGTGCAAGTGTGCCCGACGGGAATCGATATCCGCCAGGGCCTCCAGATCGAGTGCATCGGTTGCGCCGCGTGTATTGATGCCTGCGATACGGTGATGGATAAGATCAACCGTCCGCGCGGCCTGATCCGTTACGATTCGCTGGCCGGATTTGCCGGCGGGAAAACGCGTTGGTTGCGTTCGCGCACGCTGGTTTATGGAGCGCTGATGGTTGTCGGCATGGCGGTGGCCGCGTGGGCGATTTCGACGGTGCGGCCGGCCAATCTCGCGATCACCCGTATGACGGGGGCACCGTATTTTGTGACCGCAGACGCGGTGCGTAATCAGTTTCTCGTGCGCCTCGTAAACAAGAGCGACGAGCCGCGACGCTTTGTGATCACGCTGCCTGGCGCGCCGGCTTCGCTCGTGCAGGCGGGCGTCGGCGAAATGATCGAGCTGGCTCCGCTCGCTGAAGAGGTGCGGCCGCTGGTGCTGCAAATGCCGAGGGCAAACTATGAAGGATCGTTTGCGCTCAAGGTGCGCATCACCGACGAAGCGGAAACGTTTTCGCTGGAGCGCGATTTTAAATTTGTCGGTCCGGATGCGGAGCTTTTGCGGGAGGATTCAAAATGAAGACTGACAACGATGTTCAAGGCGCCGCGACCGGATCGAAGGGCAGCGCCCCGGTGTGGATCTGCGTCGGGCTGTTGTTCTCGCTGATGGCGATGGCGTGGACGGCGATGTTTTTCTTTGCGTCGAAACATCGGGCGGTCGACGTGCCGCTGACCACGCGCACAAGCGCAAAGTCGGAGGCGCGTTGAGATGGAACTCGCGAGCATCAACACCCCGGCGGCGGCTTTCGTGGCGGGACTGGTGACGAGCCTCCACTGCGCGGTCATGTGCGGTCCGCTCACCTGCATGATGGCGCCGGCACGAGGCGATCGCGTGGATCCGCTCACAGTCGCGACGGTTTACCACGGCGCGCGTTTGTTGGGGTATGCGACGCTTGGAGCGGTGGCGGGCGCGCTTGGGCGGTTGCCACTCGGCCTGTTGGGAAACACGGCGGCGTTGATCCTGCCGTGGGTGCTGGTGGCGTTTTTTGTGATCGTGGGTTTGAAGCTGGAAAAACGACTGCCGCGCCTCGCGGTGCTCACGCGTTTGCAGTGGCGCTTGCAGGCGGCGTTACGAGGACGTTCGCGATTGCGCGTGGCGGCAGTGATGGGCGCGGCGACTCCGCTGCTGCCGTGCGGACCGCTTTATTTTTTAATCACGCTGGCGGCTTTCACCGGCTCGGCGCTGCGCGGAGTGGAGTTCATGCTGGCGTTCGGGCTCGGCACGGTGCCTCTGCTTTGGTTGGTGCAGGCAAACTATGGCCGACTGCGCTTAAAACTGTCGCCGCAGTGGTTGTCGCGTTGTCAGGCGGGCCTCGCACTCGCCGCGGCATTGGTGCTCACGTGGCGATTGCTGCCCGGTGGACCGAGCTTGGAGAACTTTTTATGCCAGTAGAATTCACGGAAGCAGCACGAAGCCGGAACGAGGCACACGGCGCAAAACCCGTGTGCAAACACTGTGGCGCACCTTCGCCGCAAGGTGAGTTTTGCTGCGCGGGCTGCGCCTACGTTTTCCGGCTGGTGCACGAAGAGGGGCTCGATGCGTATTATCGGATCAAGGACGACGTGATCGCACCGGCGGACTCGTCCCTGATGCAGCCGCGCGATTATGCGTGGCTCGCTACGGCGCAACGCGAAGCCGAGGCGTTGGTGGTTGAAGGTCGTGCGGCGAATCTGGTGTTGGAAATCCAGGGGATTTCCTGCGCGGGCTGTGTGTGGCTCATCGAAAAGTTATTCAACAAACAGCCGGGTGCGGGTCGTCTGGAGGTAAACGCGCAGACAGGGCAGATGCGGTGGTTCTGGAGCAAAGGCGCGTTCGATGCGGTGGCGTGTGCGCAGACTTTGCAGCGCTTTAATTATCTTGTGGGAC
>JBEVND010000200.1:0-16092 GCA_040508285.1 Rariglobus sp.
GTCCGGTGACGAACCGGTCGTCCGCCAGAACGACGCTCACTTCGGATGGGGGGGTGGCTTCGCCCACCAGGACGGCGGAAACCACCCGCCGGCAGACGGCCTCGGGGTCGGTGACGGCGGCGAACCAGCTCTCGGCCGCCACCGCCACCTCGATAGTATGACTACTGTCGCTGTCCATGTTCCGAAACGGCTCCGGCCCCGGCATGGGCCGCAGGCGTCTCCTCGCTGGTTTGAGCGGCCTGTCGTGCTGCCGCCTCGTAGGCTTCGATGATCGCGCCGACAAGCGGATGTCGGACCACGTCCTTGTTGTCGAACCGTACCACACTCACCGCCTGCAGGCCGCACAGTTTCCGAACCGCGTCGGCGAGCCCGGAGGGCATGCCTGGGGGCAGATCGGTCTGGCTGGGGTCGCCGGTGATGATCATACGGGAGTTCTCACCCATGCGGGTGAGGAACATCTTCATCTGCGAGGGCGTCGTGTTCTGCGCCTCGTCCAGGATGACATACGAATTGCTGAGTGTGCGGCCGCGCATGTAGGCGAGCGGGGCGATCTCGATGACGCCTTTTTCGGTGAGACGCGCCACGTCCTCGGCATCAAGCATGTCACCCATCGCGTCGTAGAGCGGGCGCAGGTAGGGGAGGATTTTCTCGTTGAGATCGCCGGGGAGGAAGCCGAGCGCTTCGCCCGCTTCGACGGCGGGGCGGGTCAGGATGATGCGTTGGACCTGGTTTTTAAGCAGCGCGGAGACGGCGGCCGCCATCGCGAGATACGTTTTACCGGTGCCGGCGGGGCCGATGCCGAAAACGAGCGAGCTGGTCTGGATCGACTGGAGATAAAGTTTCTGGCCGAGCGTCTTCGGGACGATCGTTTTGCGATTGGTGGCGACGACGAGCGGTTTGCCAAACAGTTCGCGGAGCTGGTCCGTTTCGCCGCGGGCAATCATCTCGACGAAACGCGTGAGGTCGGGCGTGCGGATCTGCACACCGTGGGTGCGCGCGTCGTTGAGGAAGCCGAGAAGAGACTCCACTTGGGCGATGGCGGCTTCGGGACCGTCGACTTGCAGCCAGTCGTCGCGGCTGACGAGCGACACGCCGAGGTGTTTCTCGATCAACGTGAGGTTTTCCTCACGGCCGGCGTAGAGCTGGTGCAGGTGGCGGGCGGACGGGAAGTGAAGAGTTTTGGACGCCATGGTGAAGACGGGAAGAGACGTGAAAAATTAAGCGGAGACCGTGAGCCGGGCGGCTTCGGCGGAGAGGCGTTCCCACGTGGCTTCGAGTGCCTGCGGGAGGATACGCGTCTGGCCGAGGACGGGCATGAAGTTGTTGTCACCGTTCCACCGCGGGACGATGTGGCCGTGAAGATGCGCGATGCTGCCACCCGAGGCGGAGCCGAGGTTGAAACCGATGTTAACGCCGTCGGGCTTGAGGGCGCCTTTAAGGACTTTTTTGCCGAAAACGATGATGGCGAACAAATCGGCGCTTTCCTCGGGAGTGAGTTCCTCGATGTCGGAGACGTCGCGAAACGGGATCGCGAGAAGATGCCCCGGGTTATACGGGAACCGGTTGAGCATCAGATAGGAGAGGGGACTGCGATGGACGATCAACGCCGCGCGATCATCACCCAGCGCAGGCAATTCGGTGAACGGCTGCTTGAGGTCGGGCATGCGCGGTGCCTCGATATATTCCATGCGCCAGTAAGGATGGAGCTGAGACATCAGTAAAAGAGGGCAGGAGTAAAAGTCCGGCGGCGCCAAAGTCAAAGCACCCCTGTGGGCGTGTCGCCGCCCATTTGCGAAGAATTTGAAATTGTCGCGGCGGGTTTGAACCGCGATGAATCCCGCTCCTCTTTTAACCATGTCTACGTTTCCAACTCCTCTGCGTCGTCGTGTGGTGGTCACCGGTTTGGGCGCGGTCAGCCCGCTAGGTCTTAATGCAACTGATACGTGGGCCGGCCTGATCGCCGGTCGTTCGGGTATCGGCCCGATCACGCGTTTCGACGCGACCGGCTGCACCGCGCAGATCGCGGGCGAAGTCAAAGGCTTCGAACCCACCAGGCCGCTGGCCACGCCCTTGTATCCGCGCGGCAAAGACGGCGAGGCGCTGGTGTCGGTCTTCACCCAAAAAGACGCGAAGAAGTTCGGCCGGTTTACCCATCTCGGCGCCACGGCGGCGGTGGAAGCGTATGCCGACTCGGGTCTCGATGCTCACCGCGCGTCGCTGAACTCGGAACGTCTCGGTGTGAACCTCGGCGTCGGTCTCGGCGGTCTGCCGGAAATCGAGGCGATGCAGGAAACCTTCAAAAGCGGCGGTTTCCGCAAGATCTCGCCGTTCTTTATCATCCAAATCGCGCCCAACTTGCTTGCGGGCCAGGTGAGTCTGTTGCTCGACCTGCGCGGCACCAACATGGCCGTGGCGTCGGCTTGTGCGACGAGCGGCCACGCGCTCGGCGAAGCGGCGGCGGCGATCGCGCGCGGCGATGCCGACGTGATGATTGCGGGCGGCGCGGAGTCCACGGTGACGCCGCTGGCGATCGGTGCGTTTGCGCAGATGCGCGCGCTTTCGACCCGTAACGACGCGCCGGAAAAGGCTTCACGCCCTTACGACAAAGATCGTGATGGCTTCGTGCTCGCGGAAGGCGCCGTGGTGTTTGTGCTCGAGGAGCATGACCATGCGGTGAAACGCGGCGCACGGATTTACGCGGAGTTGCGCGGTTACGGCGCATCGGCCGATGCCTATCATTTGTCCTCCCTCGCTCCGGGCGCGGAAGGTTCGCAGCGCTCGATGCGTGCGGCGCTCACGGCGGCCAACGTGCCCTCGTCGGAAATCGACTACGTGTCGGCGCACGCCACGTCCACGCCGGGCGGTGACGGCGAAGAATCGGCGGCGATCGCGTCGGTGTTTGCGGGCAACAAAGACAAGTTGCACGTGAGCGGCGTGAAATCGATGACCGGTCACTTGCTCGGCGGCGCCGGCGCAATGGGTGCGTTTGCGGCGGTGAAGGCGATCCATGAAGGCATCGTGCCTCCAACGATCAATCTGGAGAACATCGATCCGGCCATCGAGGCGCTCGGCCTCAATGTGACGCCCAACGTCGCGGTGAAAAAACAAGTGCGCGCGGCGCTCGCCAACAGCTTCGGCTTCGGCGGCACGAACTGCTCGGTGGTGTTCACGGCGTTATAAACGAGCCGTTCTTAGCCGAGCCCAAGCCAGCCACCCCGACACGCTTGCATGGATCGTCGCCTTCTCTGGTTCTTTGCGTTGCTCGTTCCAGTGATCGTGTGGTCGTGGATCGCGCCGCACGATCGGGTGACGTGGTGGCTGGAGGCCGGGCCGGTGCTGGTGGCGGCGGGGTTGATCGTGGTGTTGCGGACGCGTTTCCCGCTGTCGACCTTGCTGCTCGTGCTCGCGTGGCTGCACTGCGTGGTGCTGCTCGTAGGCGCGCATTATACGTATGCGCTCGTGCCGGCGTTTGACTGGTTGCGCGACGCGATGGGCGGCACGCGTAACAACTACGACAAGCTCGGGCATTTCGTGCAGGGCTTCGTGCCGGCGATCCTGGCGCGGGAGATTTTCCTGCGTTCCTCGGCGCTGGGCAATCGAGGCGACGGCACGCCGAGCCGCTGGCTGGGCTTTATCGTGGTGAGCGTCTGTGTGGGCTTCAGCGCAATCTACGAACTGGTGGAGTGGGCGGTGGCCGAGATGAGCGGCGAGGGCGCAGAGAGTTTCCTCGGCACGCAAGGTTACGTCTGGGACACGCAGTCCGACATGGCGTTTGCATTAATCGGCGCGGTAAGCGCGCTGGTTCTGCTCTCGAAAATCCACGACCGCTCGCTTGCGAAAGTGCTGGCGGCGCGCGTCGGTATCAGGCAATCCGAACATTCCCCATGACGAGCCTCTGGAAACAATGGACCGCCTCCGTGCCCGCCCCTTTTTTGACCGCGTTGCTTCTGTGCGTGGGCTTCATGGGTTTCGTCGCGTGGGATCAATCGCATTGGTGGAGCACCAAGGAGGACTACGGCTTTGGGTGGCTGGTGCCGGCGTTCGTCGCCTTCGTGGTCTATGATCGTTGGCCGCGAATCCTTGCGGCCACCAAAGCGTGCTCCGCGCCCGACAGTCCGCGCGCAACTGGCGGCGCGGCATTACTGCTTAATTTTTTGACGTATTCGGCGCTGGTCGGTGGCGCCTTGTTGTTTTTGGTGGGTGCGCTTTATCGCGCGGGCGCCGGCCCTTCGTATCCCGGCACGCTGGCATTGTCGCTCGGCACGGGCGCGTTGGTGCTGCCGTTGCTGTTTTTGAATACGCCGGAAGCCGGCCCGGCGGCGACGTCCACGAAGAGTGGCTTGCTCGCTGACGGGCGCGTGCGCCTCGTGTCGTTGTTTTTGTTTCCCGCACTGGTCTGGCTGGTGTCGGCGCCGATGGTGTCAGTCATCGAGAACAACCTCAGTCTGTTCATGCTGAATCGCGTGGCGACGGTGGTGTTCTTCACCTTTGACACGCTGGGCCTGGCGATCGAGCAACAAGGCAACGTGTTGAAGCTTCCCCTCGGCGATGTCGGCGTGGCCGAGGCGTGCTCGGGTATCCGCTCGTTTACGGCGTGTTTGTTTGCCGGATCATTTCTCGCGGCGGTGTTTCTCGACAAACTCTGGAAGAAAATCGGCCTCGTGGGCTCGGCCATCCTGTTCGCTTTTTTCACGAATCTGCTGCGCAGCCTTTTCCTTACTTCCTGGGCGTATGCTTACGGCCCCGAAGCGATTGAAGGCACCGTTCACGATATCGCGGGCTACGCGGTGCTCGGCCTCACGGTGGTAGGGCTGCTGTGCTTGCTGCCATTGTTCAACCTGACGTTTGTTTCGGGTGACGATTCGGACGACGACATGGATGACAACGCGCCCGGAACGCGGGTCGCGACCGGCAAAGCCAGCTGAGGCGCGCGCATGATCTGGTTTTACCGGCTCTTGTTTCCACCAGCGATGTTGCTGGGGTCGCCTTACTATTTCCTGCGTATGCGGCGGCGCGGCGGTTATCAGGAACACTTTGGACAACGCTTCGGCGCTATCCCGGCGTTACCGGCGAAGCGTGACGGCGTCCGCCGCGTGTGGCTGCAAGCCGTGAGCGTGGGAGAGATGCTGGCGATCGCGCCGCTGCTGGAAGCGTTGCGCGCCGATCCTGCCGTGGAAGTTTATCTGACCACCACGACGAGCACCGGTTATGCGCTGGCGCGCGAACGGTATTCGTCGCTCGTGATTGGCCTCGGTTACTTTCCGTTGGACTGGTGGCCGTTCTCGCGTCGTGCGTGGAAACAAATCGCCCCCGATCTCGTGATTCTTACCGAAGGCGAGCGCTGGCCCGAGCATATCCGGCAGGCAAAGACGCGTGACGTTCCCGTGCTCGCGGTGAATGCGCGGCTCTCCGATCGCAGTTTCCGTCGCATGATGAAACTGCGAGCACTCGCAAAGCCGCTGTTCGATGGCATCACGCGCGTGCTCGCGTGCTCGGAACACGACGCGGAGCGTTTTCGTGCGATCGGTTTTGCTCCGCGCAGCGTGACGACCACGGGAAACATCAAACTCGATGTGGATATCCCGCTGCTCTCCACCGACGACCGCGCCGCGCTTCGACGCGAGCTGGGATTTGGCGAAACCAGCGCGATCCTGCTCGGTTCCTCGACGTGGCCGGGTGAAGAAGCGGCCTTGATCGACGCTTACAAAGCGCTCGTCGCCGAGGGCAGGGAAGTTCGGTTACTAATCGTGCCGCGCCACGCTGAGCGCCGTGAGGAAATCGAAGCGGTGCTGCGGGCGAGCGGACAGCGTTATCATTTTCGTTCGCGCGGTCCGGCTCCGGCAGACGTTGACATCACGGTCGCCGACACCACGGGCGAACTGCGCAAGCTCACCCAATTGGCCGACCTCGTTTTCATCGGGAAAAGTCTCCCGCCGCACCACGAAGGCCAGACGCCCGTCGAGGCGGCGGCGCTCGGCAAGCCGGTGGTTTTTGGGCCGGAGCTGTCGAATTTTCGGGTGATCGCCCGCGACATGCTCGCGGCCGGCGCGGCGCGTTCGGTGGCGGATGCGGGCGAGTTGCAGCGGGTGATCGTAGAGCTGTGGTCGGACGCAGCGGAACGCAGCCGCATGTCCGCTGCGGCGAGGCAATGGCGCACGGAAAACCAAGGCGCTTTCGGCCGCACTCTGACGGTGATTCGCGAAGAGCTTTCCGCGCTGGATAAATAAGGGTTGCCCGCCCTGTTGGGCGGCCTACGTTTCGACCTTTTACGCGGGATGCAAACTCACGGTCCGAAACGAGTCTATACGCCTCAATCTCTCGAATTCTGGTTCGGTAAACTGGAGCACGATTGGGAGCGCCATTTCAGCGAGACACAGCTCGAGGAAGGCCATCGCATCTACCGTGACGGCGAAGTGCGCGAACTCGAGTTGACCGCCTCCGACGCGATCATCCATCGCCGCATCGATAAAAAAGACGAATACGCCGTGATCGAGTGGGACAAGGACGGCGTCTCCGTGCGCTCTTCATCCACCGATATCGACCTCGCGCATTCGCTGGCGGTCGCCGGCTTGCACGAGATCGAGGAACTCGTGGCCGACGAAATCTCTCCGCTGCCCGACGATTCGCACCCCGTCGCCGCGGCAAGCAGCGCAACGGCCACGGCCAGTTCCGCGAGCACCAGCCACGGCCACAGTCACGCGCACAACAGCAGCCATGGCCACGGCCACGGCGTGCATGCCTCGCAATCGGCTTCGGCGACCGCGCCTGTCAAGTCGGCACCGGTTCGCTCCGCCGTGTCGCGTCGCACGCCGGCGGGCGAAGTCGCGCGCACGGCCTCGCGCACGTTGATCCTTGTTTTCAAAACGACGTCGGACGGGCTCACGTTTCAGGCGCATTGGGTGAACCCCGATAAGAAACGCGTTCCCGCTCTCGGCCAGGCCGCTCAAGTTGCCGGTTACGGCCACGCCACGGTAAGTTCCAGCGAACGTGCGAAACTGATCGGTCTCGCCGCTTACGCGCGCAAAGCCCATTTCACCTACAACCAGGAAACCGGCCTCTACGTGTTGGGCTCGGTGGTGGAGATTCCGAACTTCCTGCGCACCACCTTGCCGGCTTGGAAAAAACTCTTCGCGGTCGAGCTCGACGCGCAGTCCGCGTTCCTCGTTCAAGGCACGAAGGAAATTTCCGTGGAAGCCGTCGCCACGACGCGCAAAGGCAAAGCCGAAGGGCAGGGGCTCGATCTTCGCTGGATTTTCAAAGCGGGCGAACGTTTCCTCACCGACGAGGAAATCTCCATCCTCACGCGCAAGGCCGCGTCGACGATGATCATTCCGGACATTGGCATTGTCTCGCTGCCGATCGAGCGCCTCGCGTCCATCAGCGCCTGGCACCGCACCGCCGCCGAAGCGAAGGCCACCGGCGAGCTTTCGCCGTATCTGATTTTTTCGCTCTACAACGACAGCCGCGTAAAGCTCACGCTGTCGCCCGAGCTCGAAGATTGGCGCAAGAAAGTGCTCACCACCACGGCGACCACGCCCACGTTGCCCGAGATGCTTCGCCCTTATCAGCGTCGCGGCGTCGAGTGGATGCATCACCTGTGCGACGTCGGTTGCCACGGTTTGCTCGCGGACGAGATGGGTTTGGGCAAGACGCTGCAAGTCCTCACGCTCCTCGCGACGCGTCCACAGGACGACCGCTCGCATCTCATCGTTTGCCCGGCGAGCGTGGTGCCCGTGTGGCGCGAAGAGATCCTTCGTTTTTACCCGCACCTCGCCGTCGATGTGCTCAAGACCGGCAACGATTTCACCACGCGCAAAGGCCACGTGATCTGGATCGCGAGCTACACGCAGCTGCGCAAACACCGCTCGCTCCTCGATAAACAGGAGTTTGGCTATGCGGTGCTCGACGAAGGCCAGTTCATCAAGAACCCGGACGCCAAGGTGACGCAGACCTGCTTCGCGATTCACGCGCGTCATCGCATTGTGCTCACGGGCACACCGCTGGAAAACCGTCAGCTCGATCTCTGGTCGATCTTCCGATTCTTGCTGCCCGGCCTGCTCGGCACCCGCGTCACTTTTGAAGCGTCGCTCAATGCCGACCGCACCGGCACCCTCGAACGCCTGCGCGCACAACTCGCGCCGTTCATCCTGCGTCGCACGAAGAACGCGGTCGCGACCGAACTCCCACAAAAGGTGGAGATCGATCTGCTTTGCCCGCTCACCGATGTGCAGCGCTCCGAATATGCCCGCATTTGCTCGGAAGGTTTGAACCGTCTGGGCGACGACGTCGGCGCGGCGATGCGCGAGAAATCTTTTGGCTTCCTCGCGTTGCTCACGCGCTTGCGCCAGGTGTGCTGCGATCCCGACATGTTGCCGTGGCTCAAGGCCCCGCTGGCCGACTCGGGCAAGATCACGCTGCTCGTGGAGAAACTCGCGGAGGTGATCGGAAGCGGCCACAAGGTCGTGATCTTTTCGCAGTTCGTGATGCTCCTCGACCGCGTGCGCGCCGCACTGGCTGAGAACTTCCCCGATCTGCCGCGCTATGAACTCACCGGCATGACGCTCGATCGTCTCAAGCCCGTGCAATCGTTCCAGACCGCCGAGGGCGCTGCCGTGATGTTGGTGTCGCTCAAAGCGGCCGGCACCGGCATCACGCTGCACGCGGCGGATTACGTGTTCCTGCTCGATCCTTGGTGGAACCCCGCCGTGGAAGCGCAGGCCGTCGATCGCGTTCACCGCATTGGCCAGAAGAGCACGGTCTTCGTGTATCGTATGGTTACGGCCGGCACGATCGAGGAACGCATTCAGGCGTTGCAGGCATCGAAGAAAGACTTGTTCGAAAAAGTCGTGGGTGGCCTCGGTGGCGACTTCGATCTCAGCCAGCATTTCTCGTCGCTGCACGACCTCGTGCAGCTCACGACGACGCAGGAAGAGACCGAGCAGAGTTCGTAAGCGCGTGTCGTGGGCAGACTCACGGATTTAGAATCCGTTCAAAGATTGTGACCGTATTACGGCTTCGTAACACAGCCGCCACGGGATCGTAACAATCACCTGTCATCTTGGGGCCTGAGCCGCACAGCCAGTGCGTGTTCAGCAAACACACCAACACCCAAGACATGGCTAAAAACTCACTCAAATGGCTCGCGCTGCTCGGCGGCGTGACTCTCGGCGCCGCCTCGATGGCTGTTGCGCAGGACAGCGGCGCGCTTATCGACGCCCTCGTTCGTAAAGGCGTTCTGACTGACCAGGAGGCTGAAGATGTCCGCGCTGATCTGAGCCGCGATTATTCCACCCAGACCTCTGCTGGAAAACTCGATATCTCCTCCGCCGTCACCAAATTGAAAATCTACGGCGATGCCCGCGTTCGTTATCAATATGACAACGAGCAGCCCAATCCCGCCGGTGCGGCCAACGATCGCGATCGTAATCGTTTCCGTTACCGCGTGCGTCTCGGCTTCGCCGCTGACCTCGGACCAAAGTGGACCGCAGCGCTCCGCCTTGAGACCGCTTCTGGCGCGACTTCGACCAACGCCGATCTCGGTGCCGGCACCGACAATTTCGACAAGTCCGCCGACGTCGTTTACTTCGGCCAGGCTTATTTGAACTACCGGAACAACGACGTCCTCGGTGCCGACACCGTCGACATCCGTCTCGGTAAATTGCCGCACAAGTTCTTCAATCCAGGCGTTAACGGCTTCTGGATCGATTCCGACATCAACTTCGAAGGCGTTGCCCAAGAGCTCGTCTACAGCGATATCGGCCTCAAGGACTCGACCCTCGCGATTCGCGCCGGCCAGTTCATCCTGAATAACAACGCTACCAACGCCAGCTCCCTCACCAACGGCGCCGTCGATCCTTCGCTGCTGCTCATGCTGCAGGCTGAATACGGCACCAAGAGCTGGAAGGTCGCCCCGACGATTGTCGCGTTTGCCGCTCCTTCGGATCACGACCTGGCTGCCAACACGCCTGCACTCCAGGCGAACGACACCAACGTCTATAACGACCTCGTGACGTTCCTCGTTCCGTTCGAATACACCATGAAGCTCGGTGCCAAGCCATTGGGCTTCTACGCCACCTACGGCTACAACTTCAAGGGTGACGAACGCGCTCAGCGTCTCTCCGCCAACGCCGCTCCCCAGCCCGTCGACGAAGACTCCCAGATCTATAACTTCGGTGTCCGTTACGGCGAAAACAAGGCCGCCGGCGACTACCAGGTTCTCGCTGAATACCGTCACGTCGGTAACGGCTCCTACAGCTCGCTGCTCCTCGATTCCGACTTCAACGGCGGTCTCCTGAACGGCAAGGGCGTCATCCTGTCCGGCACCTACAACGTCACCAACGCGATCACCACCACGGTCACCTACTTCAACTCGTTCAATGTTGAAAACGACCGTCCCACCGGCGCCAGCCGTGGCAACGGCTTCGGTCAGGCCCAAGTCCTCCAGATCGACCTCTCCGCCAAGTTCTAATCCTCCACCGGAGCGCAGGCGTTCGGTCTGCGCTCCGGTTTCCTTTGTTCATCTCAGTTAGTTTTAACGTCACATGAAAAAATCCATTATCATCGCCGCCGCTCTCATGGCCGCCGTCACCGCCCAGGCTCAGAAGCTTGTCATCAAGGGTTCCGATACCCTCGGTGCGAAGCTCGTGCCCATGCTTTCCGAGGAATACAAGGCTCTCGGCAACAACACCTCCTTCGAGATCGCCGCTGAAGGTTCCACCACCGGTATCTCCGCCATCACCGACAGCACCGCCCAGATCGGCATGTCCTCCCGCCGCGCCCGCGCCACCGAACTCTCCGGTGCCGCCGCCAAGGGAGTGACGCTCAAGCCCATCATCGTTTGCTACGACGGTATCGGCATCATCGTGAACGAGAACAACCCGATCACCACGCTCTCCAAGCGCCAGATCGAGCAGATCTTCACGGGCGACGTGAAGGACTGGTCCGCAGTTGGCGGCAAGCCCGGCGCGTTCTCCATCTACACCCGCAACACGTCCTCCGGCACGTATTCGGATTTCAAGGACCTCGCCATGAAGAAGCGCGACTACACCGGTTCTTCCCAGAAGATGGCCGGTAACGAGCAGATCGCCGCCGAGGTTGCCAAGAACCCCAACGGTATCGGCTACGTCGGTATCGCTTACCTGAAGACCCCCGGCGTCAAGGTCGTCGCCATCGAAGGCGGTCTGCCCACCAAGGAAGCCGTGCTCTCCAAGAAGTATCCGTATGCCCGCCCTAACTTCTACTACACCAACGGCGAAGCCACCGGTGAAGCTGCGAAGTTCGTTGAGTTCACCCTCAGCGCTGAAGGCCAAAAGATCGTCGAGAAGGTCGGTTTCATCCCGGTCAAGTAACCGGTTTCAGGTAGTTCTGGTAGCTTTGTAACATAACTGTAACGGGGGCCCGCTTGACGGTATTGCAGGCGGGCCTCTGCCTTTTTAGCCAACGCCACCGCGTTTCTTTTTCCTGCGAAATCCGCTATGTCCACCGTGTCCGCCACACCTCCTCCGAACAAGCCGCAGCCCACGGCGCAGAAGCCGTTCGTGGTTCATAAAAAGCGCACGCGCTTCTTCGGTCTCACGCTCGATGAGACGATCCGCGCGTTTTTCGGCGGCAACGCTTTTATGGCGGTCGTGGTCCTGGCGTTGATCACCGTTTTCCTTTTCCGCGAAGGCTCCGCTTTCTTCGGCCAGAATCGCGACAGCATCACGCTCTACCGCAAGGCCGGCCTCGAATACGTCGACTACATGCGGACGCAGCAAGAGGACCACACCGCGCTCACGCGCTACCTGTTCGATATCCGCATGCGTGCGGTGCTTCATCTCACCGAGAAAGAAAAACTCTCCATCGCCGACGCGAATGCGAAGCTCGCGCCGTTCGACGAATTTGCCGGCCGCTACAGCGACACCATCGAGCCGGTTCGCGGATTGGTCTCCGAGCTCACTGATGTCGCCGTCGCCATCAAAGAAAAATACACGCTCAACGAAGACGCCAAAAAAGAGCGCGCTCAATTTCTCGCTGCCGGCATGATCGCCGAAGCCGACGCGGTTAAGATCAACGAACTCGATTTCAAAGCAGAACTCGCCCCCCTCGTCGGCGTCACGCCGGCCTACATTGAGGCCGCCAACACCGCCGCCGCCGCCATGCGAGAAGTGGTCGCCGAGACGCCTTCGCTGGCGGTCGCCGACCTCGACACGCGTCTCGCCCGTTTCAAGCAACTCAACGCCGATTATCTCGCCACTTTCCCCGAGACCCAGCGCAAACTGGAAACGTGGGATTACCTGAAACCCGTGCCGGTGCTCGACACGATCACGGGCTTCATCTTCGGCAAGAAATGGCTCACCGCCAGTTTCTGGCAGGACTGGTATGGCGTGCTCCCGCTCTTCGTGGGCTCGTTGATGGTTTCCGTTATCGCTCTCTTCCTAGCCGTTCCGCTCGGCGTCGGCGCGGCGATCTACATCAACCAATTCGCCAGCCTGCGTGAACAACGCCTGATCAAGCCCGCCATCGAGTTTATCTCCGCGATTCCCTCGGTCGTTCTCGGCTTCTTCGGCATCGTGGTGCTCGGTCAGGCCCTGCGCGCCCTTTCGCAAATCGAGGCGCTGAGCTGGGTGCCTGGGTTTCCTTTCAGCGAACGTCTCAACGCACTCACGGCGGGCTGTCTGCTCGCCCTCATCGCCGTGCCCACGATTTTCACGCTGGCTGAAGATGCGCTGAACAACGTCCCGCGTTCCTTCAAGGAAGCGTCCTTTGCTCTCGGTGCGTCCCGCATGCAAACGATCTTGCGCATCATCGTTCCCGCGTCGCTTTCCGGTATCGTTTCCGCGGTGCTTCTCGGTCTGGGCCGCGTGATCGGCGAGACGATGGTCGTGTTGCTTTGCGCAGGTAATCGTATCGCGATTCCTGATTTCACCGAGGGTCTCGCGGCCTTCGTCCAGCCCGTCCACACGATGACCGGTATCATCGCTCAGGAAATGGGCGAGGTGGTCCGCGGCGAGATCCACTACCGCGCGCTTTTCATGGTGGGCCTCGTGCTCTTCTTCATCGCCCTTCTCATCAACTTCCTCGCGCAAAAGATCGTGCGCAAATACCGCGTCTCCATCGGCTGACCTGTTCCCATGAGCGTTTCTCCCAATCCCTTTGCTTCCAAACCAAGCCGCAGCCGCTCGTTCGAGAAAGTCATTCTCGGCGTGTTTCGCGTGGCGACCTACTTGGTGCTGATCTGTGGCGCCGCCGTCTTCGCCGACATCGTGATCAAAGGCGTGCCCACGGTCGTCAGTGGTTTTAAAACCACCGCCAGTTTCCCTTACGTCACCAACACGTTTCTCTTTGAGGCGCCCGAGTCGCTCTATGTCTTCGATTATGAAGGCAAAAAAATGGAACTCGGCGACAAGGAGTTTCGCGCCTTCCGCGAGGCGGAAGAGCAGAAAGCCTCCGCCGCTGGTTTGCCTGCGCCCGTCTTGAAGACGACCAGCTACGTCTACTCCGCCGGTGGCATCTGGCCCTGCATCGTCGGCACCGTGCTGCTCGTCGTCGGGTCCATGACGATTGCTCTTTTCCTTGGTGTGTGCAGCGCGATCTATCTCAACGAATACGCGAAGGACGGACCGATCGTGCGCTTCATCCGTCTGGCGATTCTCAATCTCGCCGGCGTGCCCTCGATCGTCTTCGGCCTTTTCGGCTTCGGCATGTTCGTCATTTTCTTCGGTTGGAACGTCTCGCTCATGGCCGGTTGGTTCACGCTCGCCTTCATGGTGTTGCCCGTGGTGATCACGGCCTCCGAGGAATCGCTCAAGGCCGTGCCCAAGGGTTTCCGCGAAGGCTCGCTCGCCCTCGGTGCGACCAAGTGGCAGACGATCCGCAAGAACGTATTGCCCTACGCACTACCGGGCATCCTGACCTCCTCGATTCTCGGCATCGCCCGCGTCGCCGGTGAAACGGCGCCGATCATGTTCACCGCCGCCTACGTCGTGCGCGACAAGCTCCCGTGGGACGTGGACAAGTTCAGCGATTTCTTTTTCCAGGGTGTCATGGCGCTTCCGTATCACATCTACGTGGTCTCCTCGAAGATCCCGCAGAACGAATACACCTCCCGCGTCCAATACGGCACCGCTTTCGTTTTCCTCGGCATTGTCGCTCTCATCGCCACCGCCTCCATCGTTTTCCGTAACAAGCTTCGCAGCCGCTACCAATGGTAACCGCCTCCACACTTTCCAAACCTGCGCACATGGACACTTCCTCCGCCACTCCCGCCTCCCGTGCTTTTCAAGTGCCTTCGCGCGCTACTGATAACCAGAAGGCCGCCACGCTGATCGAAATCGATAACTTCGATTTTTATTACGGAGCCAAACAGGCGCTCTTCGACATCAACCTGAAGCTCGATGACAAACGCGTCACCGCCTTCATCGGCCCGTCGGGCTGCGGCAAGTCGACGCTCCTGCGCTGCCTCAATCGCATGAACGACCTCATCGATGGCACCAGCGTCAAACGAGGAACCGTCAAGATTCGCGACATCGACATCAATGGTCGTGACGTTGACCCGATCGAGCTACGCAAGCGCGTCGGCATGGTGTTCCAGAAGTCCAATCCCTTCCCGAAATCCATCTACGAAAACGTCATCTACGGGCTCCGTATTCAGGGCGAGTCCAACAAGGCCAAGCTCGACGAAGTCGTTGAAAAATCCCTCCGCGGCGCAGCGCTCTGGGACGAAGTGAAAGATCGCCTGCACGAGAGCGGCCTCGGTCTCTCCGGCGGCCAACAGCAACGCCTCTGCATCGCCCGCACGATCGCGGTTTCTCCCGAAGTGATCCTCATGGACGAGCCATGTTCGGCACTCGACCCGATCGCGACGGCCAAGGTCGAGGAACTCATTCATGACCTGAAGAAGCAGTTCACGATCATCATCGTGACGCACTCCATGCAGCAGGCCGCGCGTTGCTCGGACAAAACGGCGTTCTTCTACATGGGCAAACTCATCGAATACGCCGATACCCGCACGATCTTCATGAACCCCGGTAACCCGCAAACGGAAGCCTACGTCTCGGGCCGTTTTGGCTGAGTTTTCCAACACAGAGCACGCAGAGATCGCGGAGTTTAAACTTCCAGCTCTGTGTTCTCGGTGACCTCTGTGTTTAATTTTCCCTCTATTTTATGAAACGCTTTTTTGACTCCGAACTCGAAACCTTCCGCTCGCATTTGATGCTGATGGGCGAGACCTCCATCCGCCAGGTGCGCGATGCGCTCAAGGCGCTGGTCGACGGCGATATCGCCCTGGCCGATCGCGTGATCGCGGCCGACGACGAGCTCGACAACCTCGAGATGGAAATCGACGACGAAGCCATTCGTTACATGAACCTCCGTTCGCCCGTGGCCACCGAGCTGCGCCTTGTGATCGTCGGCATGAAGGCCTCGCACGATCTCGAGCGCGTGGGCGACGAATGCACCACCATTGCCAAACGCGCCGTGCGCCTTGCTGCCGAGCCGCCGCTCAAACCCTACGTCGACATCCCTCGTATGGCCAACATCGCGGTCGAGATGCTCCGTGACGCCCTCGACTGTTTTCTCAACGGCAACACCGACAAAGCGCTCGCCGTGGTCCGCCGCGACTCTGAGGTCGATGCCATCAACAAGCAGCTCTATCGTGAACTCAGCAGCTTCATGATCGAGAATCCCGCCACGACCACGCGTGCGCTAGAGCTGATGTTCATTTCGAAATCCATCGAGCGCATCGCCGACCACGCCTGCAATATCGCGGAGGAGATGGTGTTCCTCGCCAAGGCGCAGGACATCCGCCATCGCGACGAATTGAAAAAGGGCTGAGCTTTCTAGAACTACCGTGGTTTTCTGCGCCGTTCCTTCGTCCGGATTACGGAGTGTGCGGCGAGCTCCCCGTTTTCGGAGGCCGAAAGACTGGGGAATATCACTCCGCTGTGCCTGAAGATGTGGTTAGTGGGATGCGGGTGAAAACAGTGGTTCCACGTCCGGGGCTGGATTCGATGGCGAAGCTCCCGTCGAGCAGCGTTGCGCGATCCTTCATCCCGAGCAGGCCCAGACGATGTGGATTTGCTTCCATTTGAATCGAGTCGGGGTCAAAGCCAC
>JBEVND010000504.1:0-3802 GCA_040508285.1 Rariglobus sp.
GCTGTGCATCGACTTCGCCGCAATTCGAAAACAACGGATCACCCGTCGGCGCCGTTACCGGCCATGGCTGCGATTCGCCGCTCCAGTTGAGCACCACCGTCACCGCCGGATGTCCGTTCCACGCCTCGCGCCGATATGCGAGCACGTTGCCAACATCCGTGAGCGGCGTGAGCTCACCATAAACGAGCGACTTCACTTTTTTTCTCAGCGCGAGCAGCGCCGCGTAGCCGTGATAGATCGATGTCGCGTCCACCTCCGCGCCCGCCGCGTGCAGCGGACGATGCACGTCGGGAATCCGCAGCCAAGGCTTGCCTTCGCTGAAGCCGCCACCGGGCGAATCATCCCAAGGCATCGGCGTTCGGCTGTTGTCCCGACTGTCGGCCTGCACGGCCGCGAGCGCCTCGGCGGGCGTTTTTCCTTTCGCGACCAGCGCGTGGTAATTGTTCACCGTCTGGATGTCGCTGTAGTCCTCGATGCGATCATACGTCATGTCGGTCAGTCCGAGTTCTTCGCCCTGAAACAAAAACGGCGTCGCCGGCAGCGTGAGCAGCCAGGTCGCCAGTAATGTCGCCGAGGCATAACGATGGTTCACCGGATCGCCGAACTTCGAGAGGATGCGCCGCGAGTCGTGATTGCCCAGCGTGACCGTGAGCCAGCTCTTCCCGCGCGTGACACGGTAGAGTTTCATGAACTCGTCGAAATGCTCACGGCCCGTCTTGCAGCCGTGGAAATAAAAATAGAAACATCCGTTCAACTCGCGCCGGTCGTAGGCGGTGTAATCAAGCGTGTTGGTCGAGTCCACCCACCACGTCTCGCCAACCGCATAGAGATCTTTGCCCTCGAACACCTCGCGATTCATCTCGCGCAAGTAGTCATGAATCGGCGGTTGATTCACGCCATGCGTATCGAGATTGAGAAACGGCTCGGTGTTGCCCGCCGGACGCGGCACGTCGGGGTAACCCGGCTGCTTCGCGATCATGTTGATCACATCGAGGCGGAACCCGTCGGTGCCGCGCGCGACCCACGTTTTGAGCACGTCACGGCAAGCACGACGCACCTCGGGATTTCTCCAGTTCAAGTCGGGCTGCTTGCGTGAAAAACAGTGGAGATAAAACTGTCGCGTGCGTTCGTCCCACTCCCACGCGGAGCCGCCGAAAACGGACCGCCAGTTATTCGGCAAGAGCGGTCGCCCCTCGGCATCGAAGCCCTTCGCATCCACCCAGTGATACCAATCGCGCTTCGGGTTATCACGTGAAGAGCGGCTTTCCACAAACCACGCGTGCTCGTCCGACGTATGGTTGAGCACCTGATCAAGAATTAGCTTCAGCCCTCGCTCGCGCAGTCCAGCCGTCAGCCCGAGAAAATCCTCGAGCGTGCCGTATTCGGTGCCAACCGCCGTGTAATCGGAGATGTCGTAGCCGTTGTCGTCGTTGGGCGATTGGTAGATCGGCGAGATCCACAGCGCGTCCACGCCGAGGCGTTTGATGTAATCGAGCTTGCCGGTGATGCCGGCAAGATCACCAATGCCGTCGCCGTTGGAGTCGGCAAAACTGCGCGGATAGATCTGATAAAAAACGGCTTCTTTCCACCAAGCGGCGGATTCCGGAACAGAGGACAACGGCGACATGAATAAAGAGAGTGGCGCGTTACGGCGCAGGCGGAGTCGGGACGACGTCGATGAACTTCACCAAGTCGAGCTCGCGTGTAAGCGGACGGTCCGGAGTGGGCTTTTGATCGAACAGGATGGCGGTGATCCGCGTTTGCGGTGGGGACACTTGGGGCGCACTCACGCGCATCACCCAGCCCTCCGGCTCCTGAGTTGCCGCTTGGAACCAGAACTGGCCGGTTTTGCCGTAAGGGAGAACCCGGTCCTGACCAGTCTGAAGCTCCACCACGAGGTCCTTGATCACGATTTTAACCACGACGTTCCGGCGGGAAAAATTGAACAAGCGAATGGTTTCCGCGGGATGGGTTTCCCAGGAGTCGTCCACGACCTGCACGGTGAGTTCGGGAGAGTCGGGCCGCTCCGCCATAAACAACAGGAACGGGCCGGTTCCGCTCAGGCGCACATCGGCCACGGTGATGCGCCGCGGTTTTCCTTCAGAAGTTTCGGCGGGCTGTAACCGGTAAAAAACTACACGCCCGCCCGCAGGCACCTCGTTGGGCATGGACAAACCGGAGGTCGCGGCGGTGACCTGCACCGGCTTGCCTCGCAGATCGTAGAAGACTTCCGGCACGTCCGCGCTGATCGCCAGCGTGCGAAACGTGGCGGGCGATGGTTCAGATTGCGCCTGCGCAGCCAAGGCAAAGAGCGAAAAGAGACAGCCCGTGAGCGCCCCCGTGAGCGCGATGCCGAGGCGGATTCGCGCAGCCCGCTGACCACACTTAATTAGATATCGTTCGAAGAGAGCCATCGGAAGGAGATGATTTTGTAGCGGCGACCGAATTTCTGGTTGTCGGGATTTTGAAGTGAAGCAGGAGACGTGACTGCGGGATCGCCCGCGGTCGAACTGGTGGCGGCATC
The DNA here is from genome assembly GCA_040508285.1 of Rariglobus sp. Taxonomy (GTDB): domain Bacteria; phylum Verrucomicrobiota; class Verrucomicrobiia; order Opitutales; family Opitutaceae; genus Rariglobus. Next base: position 2,525 of record JBEVND010000504.1, read on the forward strand.
CTTTACAAACTCGGGCAGTCGCTGCACGACGGCCTCGCACCAGGCCCGACCCGAGATCTCGTTGGTAACGGGATTCTGCGCTTCACCATACGTGCGAATCGTAAACGTATCCGACCGGGCGCTAAGTCCGCCTCCGATTGCGGAAAGAATGTCGGCCTGAGTGACGACTTGAGGAGCGAACGATGCACGTGAGCTCAGAGGCGCGACCGAAGTCGTCCCTCCCTGCATTAATTCAACATCGAAGTCGGGATAGGTGCTACTGACCGGAAAGATCGGGTAAACCGGCGCGTCATTAAAGGGCGCGGTCGAGGTGTTGATCGAAGACAAGGCATCGAGTGCAGCTTGGAGCACGCCCTTGATACGTTCGTCAACGGGGCTGACCGCAGTCGTATTGTCCACCAAACGACGGTTCACAAAATCCGCCAGTGAAACGAATGGGCCGCGATTGCGTATCTCGGAGACGATACCGGTGGCGAGTTGCGCAATCTGCGTTTCGTCGAGAGCCCGATAGCCTTGCCAAGGCGCGCTGTCGGCGTTGGCCGGAGTTGTCGGTTTCGAAAAGCGAGGGAGTGCGGCTTGCAGCTTCGTGGACGTTGCCGTGGAGCCACTCTCCGGAATGTAAGTGAGCTGGTTGATGCCGCCCAACACCGCGCGCCAGGCCTGCTCCGACGTGGAGTTGATATTGAAGCCGCCCTTGAGCAGCAGGTTGGCGGCCGCTTTATCCGCGTCGTGCAGATCCTCATTGGACGCCGTGCCATATTTAACGTGCCGGGGATTTGGCAGCAAATCAGGCACGCCCGTTGACGCCGTCACCGAGGCGTCCGCCACCGTGCCTGTTCCGCGATTCGGCACGGAGGAGACGAAGTAGCGATCCCACAGCACGCGGTTCAACAACCACGAGACATCATAGTAGGATGTCATCTGCGTGTTGGGCGCGTTATCCACACCCGAGGTCATCGTGTAGGGCACGAGGACTTGGTCGCGTCGGTTCACGAAATGAAAATCGGCGAGGCTGTTGCCGATCGGGTAAGCCGGATAATTGCTGTGCAGGGAGATGTTCGCGTGCTGCAACTGGCCGATGCCTAGCAGCGGTTGAGTATCGGGCCGAAACTCGAAAAGTGTGGTGTCCACGACGGCGGTGCTTGAGTTGATCGACACGCCGGTGGACGCGCGCTGACCGTTGGTTTCGAGCTGCACGGGCGGCCAGTTTTGCGTGCCGCTGCTTGAGGTGAAATTGAGGACGTTGTGTCCGCCGGGCGTGGCGATGTGGATACCGGC
>JBEVND010000211.1:0-12615 GCA_040508285.1 Rariglobus sp.
TCGCGTTTTTGGTGCGGAGCAAAATCTTTTCGAGATCGGCGACCTGCAATGGCTCGAGCACGGAGACGACGGGAAGACGTCCGATAAATTCGGGGATCATGCCAAAGCGAACCAAGTCACCCGGTTCGATCGACTTCATGATGCTCTCGGCATCCATCAAACCGGCTTTGGTTTGCTGCGCCTTTATCGAGCCGAACCCAAGCCCGCGCTGGCCGATTCGTTTTTCGATGATGCCTTCGAGACCAACGAACGCGCCGCCGCAAATGAAGAGGATGTTCGCCGTGTTGATCTGAACATACTCTTGGTTGGGATGCTTGCGGCCGCCTTGTGGTGGAACGTTGCAAACAGTGCCTTCCAGGATCTTCAGCAGCGCTTGCTGCACGCCTTCGCCGGAGACATCGCGCGTGATGGAAACGTTGTCGGTTTTGCGACCGATCTTGTCGATTTCATCAATGTAAATGATTCCACATTCAGCACGCTTCACGTCGAAGTTCGCGGCTTGAAGCAAACGGAGAACGACGTTCTCCACGTCTTCGCCCACGTAGCCCGCCTCGGTCAACGTGGTGGCGTCCGAGATCGCAAACGGCACGTCGAGAACCTTGGCGAGCGTGCGCGCGAGAAGCGTTTTACCGGAGCCAGTTGGACCGGCGAGAAGGATGTTACTCTTCTCGATTTCTACGTCATTGAACTCAGGAGCCAGCGCGCCGTTGTCGGCGGGTGTTTGGCCGGCACCAAACATGAGCCGTTTGTAGTGGTTATAGACGGCGACCGAGAGGACCTTTTTTGCGTGATCTTGACCGATCACGAAATCGTCCAGCGCGGCCTTCACTTCGGACGGTTTGACGAGGCGAAATGCCGGCTTGGCGTCTACGGCCGGCTGCTTGATTTCGCGGTCGATGATCGTTTTGCAGACATTCACACAGGCGTCGCAGATGTGAACGCCCGGTCCTGCGATGATTTTCTTCACCTCCGACTGCGATTTGCCGCAGAAGGAACAAAGGGTCATGCGCGACGATTTGGCCATAGCCACAAGGTGCTACCGGTATGGGTGTCTGTCCAGTGCGCAAAAAAAACGGTGACCGGAAAAGGTCACCGTTTGCTGTGAGAGTCTTGGAGAACTCAGGCTGCGCTGGGCACAACCTTCTGCACTTCCTTGGTGGATTCGACGACGTGGTCAACGAGTCCGTAGTCCTTGGCCTCGTGCGCGCTCAGGTAATAATCGCGGTCCGAATCTTTCTCGATCTGCGCGGCGGTTTTACCCGTGTGCTTGGCGATGACGCTGTTAAGCGTCTGGCGCCAACGAAGGATTTCCTTCGAAGCGATCATGATATCGGCCGTCTGACCACCCGCGCCACCGCTGGGCTGGTGAATCATCACGCGACTGTTGGGCAGAGCGAAGCGTTTGCCGGGAGTGCCTGCAGCGAGAAGAACCGTCGCCATGCTGGCCGCCTGGCCGATGCAATAGGTGACGATGTCGCACTGGAGGAAGTTCATCGTGTCATAGATGGCCATGCCACCCGTCACGACGCCACCGGGCGAGTTGATGTAGAAGTGAATGTCCTTCTTGGGGTCTTCCATCTGCAAGAACAGCATCTGCGCGATCACCACATTGGCGACCATGTCGTCAATCGGCGAACCGATGAAGATGATGCGGTCCTTGAGCAGACGGCTGAAGACATCCCACTGACGCTCGCCGCGGCCCGTGCTTTCCAGAATCGTAGGAACGTAATAACTCACGAAGTTTTCCTTGGTTTAGGTGACCTGATCACGCCTTCGCTGAGGCGGTCGTCACGGTAGCCTTGGAAACCAGCAAATCAAGGGCCTTGTCGAAAATGATCGACTGCTGGATGGCGCGGAGCTTCTCGCGATCCTTCGTCAGCTCTTTGACGAGCTTCTCGGGCTTTTGATTATTCATCATGGATTCGCGATAGATGAAGGTGTCGATGTCGCGCTCGGTGACGGTGATCTTTTCCTGCTCGGCAATCTTGGCGAGGAGGAGCTGGGTCTTCACGCGGGTGCGAGCGGCCTTGCTGGCGCTCTCGTGGAGGGCACCTTTGTCCTTCTCGAACTGATCGGCGGGAACGCCGCGACGCATGTTCTCTTCGATGAAGTTGCGCAGCACGTTCTGCGTCTCGCTCTCAACCAAGCTCTCGGGAACGGCGAAATCAACCTTGGCGTTGAGCGCCTCGGAAACCTGACGGCGCTGAGCCTGGCGGTTCTCGTATTCCTTACGACCCTTGAGGTTGTTGCGGACGTTAACTTTGAGGCTCTCAAGATCGTCGGCCTGGTTGGCCTTGAAGAAGGCTTCGTCCATCTCAGGGAGAACGCGTTCGCGGATTTCCTGCACTTCGACGGTGTAGACGGCAGTCTTGCCTGCGAGCGCGGGGACTGCGGCAAATTCAGCGGGGAACGTGATCGTCACGTCTTTCTTGTCGCCCTTGGCGAAACCAGCGAGCTGCTTGCCGAGGCCGGGGATGAGGCCTTCGTTTTCGCCTTCAACTTCTTCCCACGTCTGGGGAACCTTGGCGTAGATTTGCTTCTCGGGGGCGATTTCGAGGATGGATTTGCCATCGACGGTGCCTTCGTAGGAGAGCTTTACGTAGTCGCCCTTGGCAGCGGGACGCTCGGCGACTTTGAAATCAGCACGCTCGGCGCGGATGCTTTCGATGACTTTTTCGACTTCGGCATCGGTGGACTCGACGGACTGGATCTCAGTCGCGAAACCCGAGTAGTCGGGCAACGTGAACGTTGGACGGACGTCGAGGGTGATCGTCACGGTGGCGGCTTGATCAGGAACGATCGTGCCTTCCTGAACATCCGTGATGTTGAGGGCTTCGAGCTTCGACTTCTCGAGACCGCCGCGGTAGGCTTTGGCGAGCACCTTTTGCTTGAGCTCATCGCTGATCTCCTTGCCGTAACGCTTGATGATCATGGCGGCAGGAGCCTTGCCCGGACGGAAGCCTGGGAGGCGAGCCTGCTTGGAAATCTCACCGATCACGGCTTGGTGCTCGGCGGCAACTTCAGCTTGGTCGAGGGTGACGACGAGGCTTTTACGGGTTTCGGAGACGTCTTTGATTTCGATGTTCACAGTAGAAAACGGGTGGAGGTTTTTATTGACAGAATTGGCAAAAATACGCGCCCGCCTTCGACGCGGTCAATGCCGGATTCTGCACGCTTGAAAGCGACGCGACAGCCCAGCTTGATGCAGTCTCCCGATGCCCAGTCTCCGCCAACTCCTCACCGATCACCCTACCCTGCTCCTGATTGATTCATCATCAGCGCGAGTGCAGACAGGGCTCTGGACCAAAGGTGATCTCGCATCCGTGCGTTGGCAGATCAGCGATACCGAAGCCAGCACTGGGGTTTTCGACTGCGTTGAACGGCTCCTCAAAGAGAACTGCCTTACCATCGCTGAGGTCGGCGCATTTGTTTTTTGCGAAGGTCCAGGCTCGGTGCTCGGAATCCGCACCGCGTCCGTGGCGTTGCGGTCTTGGAACGTCGTCAACCCACAGGCCAAGATCTATAGTTACCAAAGTTTGGATACGGTCGCACGCTTCCTAAACCACCCCGAACTCAGCATCATCGCGGATGCACGACGTGACACTTGGCACGTCGCACAATTGCAGAAAACGCTCCGACGTGTGCCCTCCGCCGAGCTCGCAGGCGAACTCGTTATGCCAGCTCACTTTCGTCATTGGACACCGTTGCCTGCCGGCGTGACGACGACGGACTACGATCTCCCCGCCATGTTGACCGCATTGGCCGATGCTGACCTTTTCAGCGCCACGGATGCGCCCGACGCCTTCAGTCATGAAGAGCCGTCTTACGTGACATGGAGCCCGCAAATTCACCAAGCGCCCCGCGCACTCTGAACCGATGTCCACCGCGTCACGTTTACCGCTTCGCTGCTGGGCCGAGATCGATCTGGCCGTGCTAGAGCGCAACTTACGGCTCATCCGCGCATCGCTGCCGAGTCACATGCGCTACGTGGCCGTGGTCAAAGCCGATGCCTATGGCCACGGGCTTCATCAAACGGCTGCGCGCCTGATGCACGCTGGCGCCGACCTCTTCGCGGTGGCCAACCTCGCGGAAGCTGCCGCCTTGCGAGAAATCGGCCCGGGCTGGCCCGTCTTGTTGCTCAGTCCACTACTGCCTGAAGAGGACCGGCACGTGCTTGACTACGATGTCACCGTGACCGTGTCGTCCGCCGAAGAGGTTGACCGGCTCAACAAAGCAGCGAGTGCCGTGGGCAGAACGCTCGCTGTTCACTTAAAAATAGACACCGGCATGGGACGGCTTGGCGTCTGGCACGAACAGGCCCCGGCACTGTATCGAAAAATCTGCGACGCACCCCACGTGAAACTCGCTGGGGTTTTCACGCATTTCTGCAGCCCCGATGAGGACGCCGCTTTCACTGCCGAACAACGCCGCCGATTCCTCGCGGCGCTCAACGCCTGTGCCGGACTCGATCTCAGATCTCTCTTCGTTCACGCGGACAACAGCGCGGGACTGGAAACGATCGAGGTCGCCGGACCGTTTAACGCGGTGCGAGTGGGTTTGCTGCAGTTCGGCGTGCTTCCCCACGCGGGCTCCCTGCTCTCCCACGTGCAGGCCGAGCCTGTATTCAGTTTTCGAACACGCGTCGGCCTCGTAAAACAGCTGCCTGCCGGAACCGGAGTGAGTTACGGCCGCACGCACACTTTAAAACGCGAGACCACCATTGCGGTGCTCACTGCCGGTTACGGCGACGGCCTGCCTCGGGCCGCGAGTAATCGCGGTTATGTGCTCATCCGCGGACAACGCTGCCCGATCCTCGGCCGAGTGACCATGGACCAAACGATCGTGGACGTTACGGATGTGCCCGGCGTGATCTCTGGCGATGAAGCCGTGCTCGTCGGTCGCCAGCAAGGCGCACAAATCGATCTGGCGGAGTTCAGCCGTTGGGCCGACTCGATTCCTTGGGAAACTTTATGTTCGGTAACGAAACGAGTGCCGCGACTTTACCGAACTTCGCTGGGCCTTTGAGGCCAGTTTCTCGGGGTGCGGGGAAACTTTCCTGGGAAACAAGCGTCGTATTGCCGTGATGCATGTGGAGCGTATACTTCCTCCACCGTTTTTGCTTCCGCCCCTTATCCCATGAAGCTCGATTTGACCCCGCAAGACGCCTGGCAACCGATTTCATCTTCACAGTGGAATGAAGATGCCGCTCGCCATCTCCTTCGCCGAGCCGGTTGGGCGGCTCAACCACCCGAAGTCTCACGCCTCATGAACGAAGGATTGAAGAACGGGCTCAATCGTCTGTTCCCCGCCAAACCCAACTCCCTTTCCAAACCGCGTCTCATCTCCAACCTCGAAGCCGCCACCCCGGCCTACGCGGAGAAGATTCGCAACGCCGAGAATCGCGAACAACGCCAAGTGCTTCAACGCGAACAACGCGAACGCCAGCAGCAGGCCTTGCAAGACCTCTCGATCAAATGGCTTCAGTTCGCCTCCCGACCCGAGAACGCGATTGTCGAAAAATGGACGCTTTTTCTCAGCGACGTTTACGTCGTCAGTCAGGAAAAAGTAAACAACACCGCGCAGATTTATACGCACCAAGACATCATTCGCCAAGGGTGTCTCGGGACGGCACCCTCGCTTACCAAAGCGATCTCCCGCTCACCTGCGATGGTGCGTTTTCTCGACTTGCAGGATAGCAAAAAAAACGCGCCCAACGAGAACTTTGCCCGCGAGCTGTTCGAGCTTTTTGTCCTCGGTGAAGGCAACTACTCCGAGCAAGACATCAAAGAAGCAGCCCGTGCCTTTACCGGCTACCGACAACGCGCCGATGGCTTTTATTTTGTATCCAATCAGCACGACGCACAGCCCAAGACGGTCTTCGGTAAAACCGGCCCCTACACGGGCGACGACGTCGTCGATCTCGCCTACGATCAACCGGCGGCAGGCCGGTTTATCCCGCAGGAAATGGCGAAATTCTATCTAAGCGATGAACCGCTCTCTCCTGCCTATCTTGCACCTTTGGGTGACTGGTGGAAATCGACCGGCTACGACCTGCGCCAACTTGCGCACCGCTTCTTCAGCAGCCGGATTTTCCATCATCCGGCCTTCCGCGGAAACTACATCAAACGCCCCACACACTTCTATCTCGGGCTCGTCCAAGACCTAAATATCAACGTTGCCCCCTACCCGCGCCATTCGCTGAACACACTCCGATTGATGGGCGAGGAAACCTTCCGCCCGCCTAACGTTCGTGGCTGGGTCGGCGGACGCCTCTGGATCAACTCAGGAACACTCAATGCCCGCCGCCAGCTGGTGGAGACGTTGTTTACCCAAGTGAACGAAGACAGCCTCAACGCGGACGAACAGGTAGAGCTCGTGGCCGCACGTTCGCAGGGGATCGGCACATTTACCGTGAGCGAAGAACGCCTGGAAACCATGCTCGGTAAAATGACGTCCGACCAGATCACTGCCCGTTTCCTCGACTACTTCCTGCCTGTCAAAGTCAGCTCGGTCTATCGGTCTAACGTGCAGTCGTTCATAGCCGAAGAAACCAACGAAACCAAACGCCTCTCCCGTCTCCGTAGTGCAGCGATCACCATCCTGCAATCTCCCGAATATCAACTCTGCTGAACTCCCGACGCCCACATGAATAACATCTATCAAGCGCTCCCCACCACGCGTCGCGAGTTTCTACGTTGGGGCAGCCGTGGCATCGGGCTCCTCGCTTTCAGCCAGTTCGCTCCGTCGTTTCTCGTTGAGTCCACCCTCGCCGCAACTCCGTCACCAGAAAAAGACCGGTCAATTCTAGTCCTCGTGCAGCTCGCCGGAGGTAACGACGGATTGAATACCGTGATTCCGTATGAAGACTCTGAATACTACCGCTTGCGCCCCACCATTGGAATCAAGAAGCAAGACGCCATCGCTCTCAACGACACCCTCGGACTTCACCCGTCGCTGGCCGCTTTACATGCGCTGATGCAAGAAGGCCGGGCCGGCGTGATCCAAAACGTGGGCTATCCCAACCCCAATCACAGCCACTTTCGCTCCAGTGAAATTTGGGAAACCGGCAGCGAAAGCAGTGAGTTCCTTCCGACGGGATGGATTGGCCGCTTTCTCGACAACGACTGCGGTGGCGCGCCCGGAACTGCCGGCACCGGCGCAGATCCTGTTGCAGTCCATGTCACCAACGAACTTCCGCAATCATTCCAATCGGGTAAACCCCACTCGACGTTTGGCCTGCGGTCTGGAGGAAACCGCAACAATCGTGAGAACCTGGCCTTTCTTGAGAAGCTCGTGAAACAGGACGACCACGAGGCCAATGCCAACGCTTCGTTCCTGCGCGCGACCATGATGGATGCGCTTGTCACCGAACAACGCGTGCAAAAGGTTATCGGCGGTTATCGCGCCGAATCGCCCTATCCCGGCAACAACTTCGCCCAGTCTCTCCGCAATGTCGCTGCTTTGATTTCTGCCGGCATGTCGACCCGTGTTTATTTTGTGTCGCTGGGCGGTTTTGACACTCACAGCAACCAAGCCACCAATCACGCCAATCTCCTGCGAACCCTGTCCGAAGGCCTGGCCGCTTTCCAGAAAGACCTTATCGCTAAGAAACTCGACTCGCAGGTTCTTACGATGACCTTTTCGGAGTTTGGTCGCCGGCCAAATGAGAACGAAAGCCGCGGCACGGACCATGGCACCGCGGCGCCACTTTTTGTTATGGGAAGCCAGATCAAGGGATCACTGCACGGCACGCCCCCTTCGCTCAAACTTCAGAAAAATCGCGATTTGGAATTCAGCACCGATTTTCGCCAAATCTATGCGACGGTGTTGGACAAGTGGTTCTCGTGCCCAACCAGTCAAGTGATCGGTAAGTCGTATGCACCCCTGCCGTTTATCTGAACGGACGCCTGTCGGCAGAGTTTGAAGCCAGAATAAGTTAGGCGCGTTTCGTGCTTTTCGCTAAGCCAGCCTAAGGTGTTGCGTTCAACGCCGCATAGGGTTTATTACCTAGTCTACAAATCGTGTCCCCCCTTAGTTTCAACCTCCCCAGCTCTTTACGCGTTGGCTTTTTGCTGACGCTGGCGGCGACGTGTGCCCAAGCCGCAACCTTTACGTGGGATGGCGGCGGATCGGATAATAATTGGGAAACCGCCAATAACTGGAACCCCAACGTGGCGCCCAGTCACAGCAGTGACAGTCACGATTTCGTGTTTGCAGGCAGCACGCGCCTTTCCGCCGAAGCCAACAACGGCGGCTGGAACCTTAAGTCCCTCACTTTCAGCACTACAGCAGGAGCATTTAACCTAAGCGGACACGTGCTCTCCATTGGCTCGGGTGGCGTGACCAATAACAGCGCGAACACGCAGACCATTCAGAATCAGCTCAGCTTTTCGGATAACCAAACGTGGAACGCAGCCAATGGCGCGATTATCTCAACCGGTTACATCAGCGCCAATGGCAAGAACCTGACGGCGACCGGTTCGTCGGCCGTTACGATTTCCGGGCAAATCAACAACGCGGGAACCATTAACCTTTCCGGAAGCGGTAACCGAACCTTGGGCGGAGCGATCAGCGCCACCACCGTCAACATCGGTAGCACGGGCACCAACACCTTCAGCAGCCAGTTGAATGTCGGAACGCTAAACCTTTCCGCCGGCAACAACACGTTTGCCAACGTGCAAGCCGGCACGGGCATCAATGTGGGCGGAACTGCCAATGCCAATTTCACGGGCCCCGTTACAGGAGGTTCGAACGGCATTTCCATTACCAGCAGCGGCAACGTCAACTTCTCTGGGTCGATCAATAGCGGCTCACTCACCCTCAACGGCACGGGAACCACCACGCTATCGGGAAGCGGAAGCAAGAGCACCGGTGCTGTCGTGGTGAACAGCGGCACGCTGATCCTTGATCAAACAGGCGGTGGCGACGCGATTAACAACAGCCTCACCGTCAACTCGGGCGGCACCGTCATTTTCGCAGGCAATAATCAGGTTCCCGAATGGCAAACGGTCACCCTCAATGCCGGCAGCACCCTTTACTTGGGCGACACCACGCAGACCTTTGCGAGCTTGGTCATTACGGGAGATTCGGTCATCGATTTCGGTTCGGGCGGCTCCCAACTCAACGTCACCTACGGCGGCATCAACATCGCCAACGGCATTACGATCACGATCGTCAACTGGGACGCGAGTGCTGGAGACGTCTTCGCCGGGGCCAACCCGGGCGCACCGGTCGTCAACGTGCAATACGCCGATAGCAGCGGCAACATCTACGCGACCGGCACGTGGGGTGGCGGTTACGTCAAGCCAGGCTCACCGGTTCCAGAGCCTGCCACCTACGGATTGATGCTCCTCGGCGCAGGCGTTGGGTTAGTTGCCTTCCGCCGCCGGCTGAACCGTAAGTAACGGCGACGGGCGAAAGCTCAAACCGACCTGGCAGGCCAAACAGGCTAGCTTAGCAGGTCTAATTGTATCGCGAGGCGGCATTGGGTGTTAGCTGGGCAAGACACCAGCAATGGTGCCACCCACCCGAAATCAGGACTGTCCAAGCCCCAGACTGGGCTTAATCCAGCTTATCGACCGATACCGTGCGCTCGGAAACCAATTGCACGCAGCTTGGCTAAATCGACGATATTACGACCGTCGAACAGGAAAGCCGGTTTATGCATGCCGTTGAAAATCTTCGTGTAGTCCAGCGTTTTGAATTCGTCCCATTCAGTCACAATCGCGATCGCATGAGCACCTTCAGCCGCCTCGTAGGCGCTTGCGGCGATCGTTAAACGAGGGCTCGTTTGTCCTTTGCCCAGCACGTCGGTCTGAATCTCTTCAGCTGGAACTTTGGGGTCGTAAACAACGACGTTGGCGTGCTCCGACAGGAGGTCACGCACCACATTGATCGCAGCAGATTCGCGGGTGTCGTTGGTGTCTTTCTTAAAAGCGAAGCCAAAGACCGCGATTCGTTTGTCTGCCACCGTATTGAACAGCGATCGAACGATCTTCGCCGAGAATCGACGTTTCTGATAGTCGTTCATGGACACTACGCCGTTCCAGTATGACGCCACCTCAGGAAGACCGAAGCTCTCGCAGAGATACACGAGGTTAAGAATATCTTTCTGAAAACACGAACCGCCGAAACCGACCGATGACTTCAGGAACTTGGCACCGATACGCGAATCCTTGCCAATCGCGTTGGCCACTTCGTCGACGTCCGCGCCCGTCGCTTCACAAAGCGCCGAGATCGAGTTAATCGACGAAATACGCTGGGCGAGAAACGCATTGGCAACGAGTTTCGACAATTCGGATGACCACAAGTTGGTCGTGATGATGCGCTCACGGGGAACCCAACGTGCGTAGACGCTCACCAACGTCGCAACCGCTTCGTCGCCTTCTGGGGTGCGCTCACCACCGATGAGGACGCGATCAGGATTGAATAGGTCAGGAACCGCAGTGCCTTCCGCCAAGAACTCCGGATTAGAGAGAACCTGAAACTTCGCTCCCGATGCATTAGCGGCCAGAATCTGCTGAATCGTTTCCGCCGTCTTCACGGGGATCGTTGATTTTTCGACGATGATCTTAGGGGTGGTCGAAACCTCCGCGATCGTGCGGGCGACCGATTCGATGTAACGCAGATCTGCGGCACGACCAGCGCCTACACCGTAGGTTTTGGTAGGCGTGTTAACGGAGACGAAGATGATATCTGCCGCAGCGATGTTCGCCTTCACGTCGGTCGAGAAAAACAGATTGCGCCCGCGGGCCGTCTTTACGACATCGTCCAATCCGGGCTCATAAATCGGCAGGGTATCGGAATTCCATGCAGCGATGCGGGCTGCATTCATGTCGACGACAGTCACCTGAATATCGGGCGCCCTCAACGCGATCACCGCCATGGTCGGTCCACCAACATAACCAGCGCCAATACAGCAGATTTTCATAAAAGAGTAGCCGCCCAAACTGGCTGCCACCGCGGAAAAATCCAAGGAGGATTTTGCCGGCGACTAATAATCTGCCGACGAAAGGCCCGCCTCAACAAAAGGCGGGCCGGAAATCCAACGGCTTGATGAAACCTCAGTCGATCAAAGCACCTTCTCAGTGGTGCCGTCGAAAAGGTGGGCGTTTTCCAGCTTAAGCGTGACCTTGATCTTTTGATCTGCCTCGAAACGGTCGGTCGGGTTCACGCGGGCAATGAAAGGAGAAGCACCGGTGGTGAGATAGAGATACGTCTCCGATCCCATGGGCTCAGAAACTTCAACCGTCACTTCAATGGTTCGACCCGCGTCGGCGTTGGGAACGGTGAGCGTGTCCTGCACGTCCTCGGGGCGAATGCCGAAAACGATCGGCTTACCCACATGACCGGCGGCCCTGGCGGCAAGCGCCGCATTCAGCGTGATGACGACGGGAGTATTTTTTTCGTTCGTCTCAACAAACTGCAGGGAGCTTCCCGCCTGCTTGATCGTGCCACGGAAGAAATTCATCGCCGGGCTGCCGATGAAGCCGGCCACGAACAAATTCGCAGGATGGTTATAGAGCTCGAGCGGCTCGGCGACCTGCATGATGTATCCATCTTTCATGACACAGATACGATCGCCCATCGTCATGGCCTCGACCTGATCGTGCGTCACGTAGATCATCGTGGCACCGAGGCGGGAATGCAGCTTGGAGATCTCGGTGCGCGTCGAAACGCGCATCTTGGCATCGAGATTGGAAAGCGGCTCGTCGAAAAGGAACACCTTGGGCTTGCGAACGATGGCGCGACCGACCGCGACGCGTTGGCGTTGGCCGCCGGAGAGCGCTTTGGGTTTGCGGTCAAGGTATTGATCGAGGCCCAACATCGCGGACGCTTCGCGCACGCGTTGATCAATCTCCGCCTTGGGAAACTTACGGAGCTTAAGGCCGAACGCCATGTTGTCATAAACTGACATGTGCGGGTAGAGCGCGTAGTTTTGGAAAACCATCGCGATGTCACGGTCCTTGGGGAGAACGTTGTTCACCACGCGATCATCGATCGAGATCGTGCCGCCGGAGATTTCCTCCAACCCGGCCACCATGCGCAGGGTCGTGGATTTACCACAGCCCGAGGGACCGACCAGCACCATGAATTCGCGGTCTTTAATCTCGAGGTTGATCCCGTGGACGACCTTGACGTCGGGACCGCCGCTGCCCGGGTAGATTTTGACGAGGTCTTTAATTTGAACTGTGGCCATTTGCGTAAGTTAAAAAGGGTTGGGTAACGAAAAGAACGAAGCGCTCAGCCTTTGACCGCACCGGCGGCAAGACCTCGGACGAAGAGACGCATGCAGAACAAGAAGATGATAATGAGCGGAATGGAGGCAATGAAGTAAGCGGCCATCATCTGGCCCCATTGCTTCACATATTCGCCGTCGAGATAAATCAAGCCCACGCCGAGCGTGAACAGTTCTTTGTCGCGGAGAATGATCAACGAGAGCAGGAAGTCGTTCCACTTTCCGAGGAAAGCGAGAATGGCCAGCGTTCCGATGATGGATCCGGACATGGGGATGACGACGTTGCGGATCTGCGCGAGGTGCGAAGCTCCATCCATCTCAGCGGCCTCAAACAGATCCTTAGGCAAATCTTCGATGAAATTACGCAGGACGAAAAT
>JBEVND010000070.1:0-3016 GCA_040508285.1 Rariglobus sp.
TGAATGAGTTGTCCGGTGGCGCGCTCGATGAGGCGGGGCTTGCCCGAGTCGCCGCGCAGCTCGGGTCAGACTGCGCGTTGTTTTTGAAAAGTGAGCCGGTGGTCATGCGCGGACGCGGCGAAGAGGTGCAGACTCTGCCGGCCGCTGCCGTCGGTCGGCTTCGCGGGCGTCGCGTGCTGATTTTTAAACCGTCTTTCGGCATCAACACTGCGTGGGCCTACCGCCAGATGGCAGCGGGCGCACCCGATAGTTATCTGGCGACCGCGAAGGCCGAAACTCGGCTCGCCGGGTGGATCGCGCGTGAAGATGCGGCCGCGGAAGAGCTGCTTTTTAACAACATGGAGGTGCCGGCATTCAGCAAGTATGTGGCGTTGCCGGTCGCGCTGGAGTGCCTCCGTGAAGAATTTGGACTGGCTCCACGCATGAGCGGAAGCGGGAGCGCGTGCTTTGCTTTTCTGCCTGAAAATGCCCCGGTCGCGGCGATCACCGCCCGGATTCGCGAGCTTTGGGGCACGGCCGCGTTTGTCGTGGAAACGCGGCTGAAGTGAGTTGTGTGCAAAAACCGTCGTTGGATTAACAAAAGCGAGTTGACCCAACGCGAGACGAAGCCGTTATCGTTTGGCGTCCCGAGTCCAACCCCGGCCAAACGGACATATTGAATGCCCACGGATATACGCGGTAAGACCGAGACCCTGGTGCAAGGCATCGCCGCCTCGCATGGAATCGCGTATGGCCAGGCATTTCTGTATATCCAAAGCGACGTGGAGGTTCCGGCGTATCAGGTCGAGCCCGACAAACGCGCGGAAGAGATCGCCCGCTTCGAACACGCGTTGCTTCTGACGCGCCAGCAGATCCAGAAAATCATGTCCGAGGTGGACAAGAATCTCGGTCCCGAGGAGGCCCAGATCTTCGATGCCCATTTGCTCGTCTTGGAAGACCAGGCGTTGATCGGTGAAACGATCCGCGAGTTCGAGACGAGCGGCCGAAACGTCGAGACGTGCTTCAACAAAGTTTCGCAGCGTTACATCAAAGCCTTTTCGGAAATCGACGACGAGTATCTGCGCGAACGCTCCGGCGATATTCGCGACGTTGCCCAGCGCGTGCTGCAAAATCTCCTCGGGCAGTCCAGTCACAGCCTGAGCCAGCTCGTCGAGAAACGCGTGGTGATCGCCAATGACGTTTCTCCATCCGACGCCGCTGGCATCGATAGCTCACAGGCGCTTGGCATCGTCACCGATTCCGGCAGCAAGACCAGCCACGCCGTGATCGTCGCGCGCTCGATGAAGGTCCCGGCCGTGGTCGGCGTGCGGGATTTGACCAAGCAGGTGAAGCCCGGCGATTGGGTGCTTGTGGATGGCTACGAAGGCCTGGTGATTCTTAATCCCACGCAACAGACGCTTTTCCGCTACGGACAGATCCAGCTTCAGAAAAAAGGATTCGAACAACGCCTGCTGGAGGCCAACCGCCGGCCTGCGGTCACCTTGGACGGCGTCACGGTGACGTTGCGCGCCAACATCGAGAAGGTCGACGAAACCGCCCTCGTCAAAGAATACCTCGTCGACGGCGTGGGCCTGTTCCGCACGGAGTTTCTTTATCTCAACTCGGGCCAGATCCCGAGCGAGCAGGAGCAATACCTCGCTTACAAGGAAGTCGTGGAAACGCTCGCGCCTTCCCCGGTGGTCATTCGCTCGCTCGACCTCGGCGGCGACAAACCGATGGCCGGCCACGCACACCTCTTCCCGAAAGAGGCGAACCCATTCCTGGGTTACCGCGCCATCCGCTTCTGTCTCGACCATCCCGACATCTTTAAGAGCCAGCTTCGCGCCATCCTCCGTGCGAGCGCGCACGGCGACATCCGTCTGATGTATCCGATGATCAGCGGACGCGAAGAATTGGCCCGCGCCAATGCCGTGCTCGCCGAGTGCAAGGAGGAGCTGAAGGTGAAGAAGCAGGCTTTTAATCCGAACCTGCAAGTCGGCACGATGATCGAGATTCCGAGCGCCGCGATGACCGCGGACCTGCTCGCGAAGGACTGCGACTTCTTCAGCATCGGCACCAACGACCTGATCCAATACTTGCTCGCGATCGACCGCGTGAACGACCGCATCGCACACCTTTACGAGCCCACGCATCCGGCGGTCATTCGCACGCTCAAGTCGGTGATCGACGAGGCGCACCGCCACAAAATCAAAGTCAGCATCTGCGGCGAGATGGCGGGCGACGCGATCTACGCACCGTTGCTGCTCGGCCTCGGCGTGGACGAGTTGAGCATGACACCTCCGTTGATTCCTGCGGTGAAATACCTCGTGCGTTCAATGAAGCTGAGCGACGCGCAAAAACTCGCCACCGACGCACTCGCACTCACGTCGGCCAAGGAAATCTACAAACTCTGCGACGACTTCAGTCGTATGCGGGTGAAGCTCACGTAACGAGCTGCCGGGCGAGCCGGGCGCTTGATAGGTCGTTAGGTTGATCGCGGTCGTTGGTCGACCGATCTGGGTCGACTGATGTGGGCGGACCTCACCTTGAGTGTGCGGCCGCGCCTTTTTTTGGGGCTGCCGCACGCCACTTCAACGGCCCGTCTCTTCAGCCCGACGGCCCGACACGAGGTCGGGCCCTGCGACGCAAAAGCCCCTCGGGCGCGTTTTCCCGCGACGCTCAGTGCGTGAAGGTGAGTTTTACCCGGCGCGACACGAGCATGTAGGGAATCCAGATCGCGCATTGGATCAGCAGCTTGATCGCATCGGCGTAAGTTTCTTTGACCACCGGCGTGGCGGGATCGGCTTTGATCAGGTGTTCTGCGGCCCACGCATCGGCGGTGATCAATACGAACGAGGATCCCATCAAAACGAAGAACGCGGCAGGGAACGCGCGTATACGTTAAAAGAACAACACGACGAGCAAGATGCCGCCGGTGACGAGGATGACGTTTCCGACGAAAGCGATGCTCACCAGCGGGCCGAGTGTCGCTTGATAGCCTTCCACTCCCGGCGTGGTGATTGCTTCCCAACGATCG
>JBEVND010000075.1:0-7827 GCA_040508285.1 Rariglobus sp.
TACGGCGGCGGCGCCCACCACTACATCAACTTCCCGCCCGCCTCGAAAGGCGTGCTACTGCTCACCGACATCGAGATGGACGCCGTTTATGAGCAGCTCGAAAAAGGCGGCATCCGCTTCAACAACCGCATCGATCCGAAAGCCTTCAAGGTGGAGCTCAACGAAGGTCGCGGCACCAAGATCACGCTCGATCCCGCGGCGAAACCTTGACCGATCACCGCGGGTGCGGGCGTTCGACGCAACGAGCTGGGATGCGACGCGGTGGTCACGCAGCCTTGGCCCACGCGAATCGTTCACCATGAGTTAAGCTTACGTGGATCCTTTGCGGACTACTCCCGACACCGATCGCTGATTTTACATTCGGAAGATAGCTGCGGGCGTGTTTCGCTGGTGGCCCGTGAACCCGTCCGATCACAAGCCTGCTGCCACCAACGCTTCGGATCCTGTTTTTAAAGTCCGTAATCTCGGCAAGGTCTACGGCTCCGGCCACGCCGCGGTGCGCGCGCTCTCGGGCGTCGATCTCGATCTTCGCGCCGGTGAATTGATCGTGCTCCTCGGCGCCTCGGGCTCCGGAAAATCCACGCTGCTCAATCTCCTCGGCGGACTCGACACGCCCTCCGAAGGCGACCTGCGCTACCGTGACTGGAATCTCGGTGCCGCCGACGAGAACGGACTTACGCGCTACCGCCGCGATGTCGTCGGCTTCGTGTTTCAATTCTACAATCTCATCCCGAGCCTCACCGCCCGCGAAAACGTCGCACTTATCACCGAGATCGCGCGCAACCCGATACCGACAACCGAAGCGCTTGCCCTCGTCGATCTCCTGCCGCGCGCCGACCATTTCCCCGCCCAGCTTTCCGGCGGCGAACAGCAACGCGTCGCCATCGCCCGCGCCATCGCCAAACGCCCCGAGGTTCTTCTCTGCGACGAACCCACCGGCGCCCTCGACGTGCGCACCGGCGTCACCGTCCTCGAGGCCGTCCAACGCATCAATCGCGAGCTCGGCACCCTTACCGTCATCATCACCCACAACGCCGTCCTCGCCGAGATGGCCGACCGCGTCTTCACGCTCTCCGACGGACGTATCCAAAAATCTCACACAAACAACCGTCCGCGATCCGTCACCGAACTCGCCTGGTGACGAGCGATGAGCCTCCTCGACCTCAAGCTTCTCCGTGACCTGCGCGCGCTCAAATCGCAGGCGCTCGCCGTCGCCCTCGTCATGGCCTGCGGGCTCGCGATGATGATCATGACGCGCAGCCTGATCCTTTCGCTGCACACCGCGCGCACCGGTTATTACGAGCGGCACCGCTTCGCCGAGGTGTTCTCTTCGCTTAAAAGCGCGCCTCAATCCGTCTCCACTCGCATCGCCGCCATCCCCGGTGTGGCCGCGGTGGAAACCTCGGTCGCCATGCAGGTATCGCTCGATATCCCGGGCATGATCCAGCCCGCCACCGGCCTGATCAACTCGCTGCCCGATCGTCGCGAAACGAAACTCAACCGCCTCTACCTGCGCACCGGACGCCTGCTCGCGCCTGCCGCGCGCAACGAGGCGCTCGTCAGCGAAGCGTTTTCCGACGCGCACCAGCTGCGTCCCGGCGACAACGTGTCCGCCATTCTCAACGGGCGAAAAACCACCTTGCGCATCGCCGGCATCGTCCTCGCGCCGCAATTCGTGTTCGAGGCGCCGCCCGGTTCCGCGTTGCCGGACAACCGCAGCTTCGGCGTCTTCTGGATGCGCGAAGAAGCACTCGCCGAAGCCTTCAATCTCGAAGGCGCGTTCAACACCGTTGCCCTGACGCTCGCACCCGGCGCGAATGAAAACGCCGTGATCGCCGAGCTTGATCGTGTGCTGGAGCCTTACGGCGGACTGCGCGCCTACGGCCGAAAAGATCATCCGTCCGACATGCGCGTGAGCGACGAAATCCGCGTGCTTCAAGGTCTCTCATTCGGCTTTCCGTTGGTGTTTCTCAGCGTCGCAGCGTTCATGACGCATTCGGTGATGAGCCGTCAGATCGCGCTCCAACGCGAGCAGATCGCCATCCTCAAAGCGTTCGGGTTCACCAACCGTCAGATCGGGCTGCACTTCGTTAAATTCGCTCTCGCGATCGTTGTCGTTGGCACGGCCGCAGGCGTGCTGGCTGGCTGGCTGCTCGGGCAAAAGCTCGTGCTCATGTATCATCTGTTCTTCCGGTTTCCTGCGCTCGATTTCCATCTCGCGAGCGGAGCCTTGGTGGCGGCGGTGGTGGCGAGTTCGATCGCCGCGCTCGTTGGCGTGATAGGCGCGGTGCGACGCGTCTCGGCGCTCTCGCCGGCGGAAGCCATGCGACCTGAACCGCCGGCCAGCTTTCGTCCCGCGTTTTTTGAGCGCATCGGCGTCGCCCGCCGCTTCGGCGTTTCGTTCCGCATGTCGCTCCGCAACATCGAGCGTAAACCTGTGCAGGCCGCTCTCACCTGCACCGCCCTCGCCCTCGCGACCGGCATTCTCGTCATCCCCAATTCGTTTCGCGACGGCATCAATCACATCCTCGATTTCCAGTGGGATGTTTTGCAGCGGCAGACCGTCACCGTGTCGCTCGTGGAACCGGGTCCTGCCCGTGCCCTCGCGGATTTTCGCGCGCTACCCGGCGTGATCCACGCGGAGCCGTTTCGCGCCGTGCCCGTCGAGCTGCGCGCGGGCCATCACTCGCGTCGCCTCGGCGTCACCGGCATTCCCGCAGATGCGTTTCTCGCCCGCGTGATGGATGCGGATAACCGGCACATCGTGCTGCCGCCGCAAGGCGTCGTTTTGTCGAAGGCGCTCGCCGACACGTTGTCGCTCAGACCGGGGGATTCCGTGGTTCTTCGCGTGCTCCAAGGTAAACGCCCCGAGCGAAGCGTGTCGGTCGTGGCGCTGGCCGAGGATTTCGCCGGCGTGGCCGCCTACATGGACATGGACGCGCTCAATCGCCTGCTCGGCGAAGGCGATCGCATCAACGGCGCGCGGCTGACCATCGCGAAGGGCCGCTGGAACGAATTTCTCACCGCGATGAAAAACACGCCGCAGTCCGCTGGCGTCGTGATCAAGGAAGCCGTGCGTGAAAGTTTCCGGCGCACGACCGCCGAAAGCATCGGGCTCATCCAAATGATCTACCTCACCTTCGCGACGGCCGTGGCATTTGGCATCGTCTACAACAGTGCGCGCATCTCGCTCTCCGAACGCGCGCGCGAGCTGGCCACGCTACGCGTCCTCGGCTTCACACGCGGCGAAGTCGGCGGCGTGCTCGTGGGCGAGCTGGTGATCTTAACCCTGGTCGCGCTTCCCGCCGGCCTTGTCATCGGTTCGTTGATGGCCAAGGCCATTCTCGTAAGCGTCAACACCGAGACGGTGCGCCTGCCATTGATTCTCACGCCCGCCAACTACGCCTTCGCCGTGCTCGTCGTCGCCACGGCGACGACCTTGTCAGCCGCGCTCGCATGCCGCCGCCTTAACCAGCTCGATCTGGTGGGCGCACTCAAAGCCCGCGATTGAGTTTTCCCTTTTCGTATCCACTTTAAATTACAGGACATCATCATGGCATCCGACTCCTCGCCCGCCCCCTTCGATGGCAACTCCACGCCCGCCAAGAGCCGTCGTCGCTGGCCCCTCTTCGCCGGCGCGGCGCTCCTCATCGCGCTGATCGTCGCCGGGCTGTGGCCGGGAGCGCTGCCCGTGGAACTCGCAACCGCGACCCGCGGGCCGCTTCGCGTCACCATCGACGAAGAAGGCCAGACACGCGTCCGCAATCGCTACGTCATCTCCAGTCCGGCGGGCGGACACCTGCGTCGCATCGAGCTGAAGCCCGGCGCCGTGGTGGAGGCGGGAGTCACCGTGCTTGCCATCCTGGAAACTGGCGGCGCCGATCTCCTCGATGCGCGCAGCCTCGCTCAAGCAACCGCGCGTATTCGCGGAGCCGAAAGCGCCCGCGAACAGGCCGCCGCCCGCCAGTCAGGCGCCGAAGCCGCCCTTGAACAGACGCGCCTCGATCTCAAACGCGCGCGCACGTTGTCGGAGCAAAACACCGTGAGCCGCAATGAACTCGATCGCGCCCTCACCAACGAACGCGTTGCGAGCCAGGACGAGCGTGCCGCCGGCTTTGGACTGCAGGTTGCTGATTACGAACTCGAACAAGCCCGCGCCGTGCTCATCCGCGCGCAACCCGGCAGCGGAGGCGACGAGGCGACGTTAAAAATCGTTTCGCCCGTGAGCGGACGTGTGTTGCGCGTTGCCCAAGAAAGCGCGCGCACCGTGCCCGCTGGCACACCGCTGCTCGAAGTCGGCGACCCCACAGATCTCGAAGTGCGCGTCGACGTGCTCTCGCGCGATGGCGTTGCCATTCCGCCCAACGCTCAGGTGTTTCTCGAACAATGGGGCGGCGAAAAACCGCTCGAAGCCCGCGTGCGCCTCGTGGAGCCGTCCGCGTTCACTAAAATCTCCGCCCTCGGCGTGGAGGAACAACGCGTCTACGTGATCGCCGACCTGGTCGCGCCCGTCGAGGTTCGCCCCACGCTCGGCGACGGCTACCGCGTTGAGGCCCGCATCGTTCGCTGGTCTGGGGAAAACGTGCTTCGCGTTCCCTCCGGCGCACTCTTCCAACGTGACGGCGGCTGGCAGACCTTCGTTCTGGACGGTAAACGCACCCGCCTGCATTCCGTGAAAATCGGCCAGTCGAATGGCTCCGAGACCGAAATCGTCGAGGGATTAACCGAAGGCCAACGCGTGATCATTTTCCCCGGTGATCGCGTTCGAGACGGCTCACGCGTCCGCCAATTGAATCTGGGCGGGCGATAATTGAGTGAGAGAACGGGTTTCCTGCGCGAAGAGCCCACTCGCTCGGCCCACCGGGCCAACCACGCAACCGCTCTGTTGGCGGGTTCGCCTAGACCGGAATGGATGGGATGGGCCAACCGGGGAAGCGCGACTTATCCGGGCGGCCAGCAGAGGACGCCTGAACGAGAGAGTGTGTGACTGAGAGAGACGGAGTGAACGTGCGCGTCCGTGGAGATACGCGAAATGGCCTGCGTGTTTACTTTTGCGCTTTGGGCCGTCGACTCTTTGCGTGAGCGGCATGTCACGCCCGACCGACACCATCGCCGCCTTGGCCACACCCGTGGGCACTTCAGCCATCGCGGTCGTGCGCGTGAGCGGTCCTGACTGCGCCTCTCTCACCCGCGCGCTTTTCGGCCCGAGCCCCCTGCCCCCTCGCCTCGCCCGCCACACCGACTACCGCGGCGTGGACGGCACGGTTTTGGACGATGTGCTGGCCACGTTTTATCAAGGCCCACGGTCGTATACAGGCGAAGATTCGCTAGAAATAGCCCTTCACGGAAATCCATTTATCGCGCAATCCATTCTAAATGATTTGCTTGCGCGAGGAATTCGCCTCGCGGAAGCGGGCGAGTTTACTCGACGTGCTTTTTTGGGCGGACGCATGGATCTTAGTCAGGCTGAAGCAGTTATGGATTTAATTCACGCGCGCAGCCAACGCGCGCTAACGGCAGCCAACCAACAACTCCGCGGTAGCCTCGGTCGTCACCTCAGTGACCTCACCGAAGGCCTCTTGCTGGTTCTCGCCCGCATTGAAGCCTACATCGACTTCCCCGACGAAGACCTCCCCGCAGAAGATCGGCGCGTCGTTTTGAAAGAATTGGAGCGTGTTCTACATGGAACATCGCGGCTGCTCGCAACCCATCGCTACGGAGAACTCCTCCGTGATGGCATTAAAACCATCATCATCGGCGAGCCGAACGCCGGAAAAAGTAGCCTCCTCAACAGATTCGTCGGCCGCGACCGCGCCCTCGTCAGCGCCGAGCCAGGCACGACCCGAGACTTCATCGAGGAACGCATTATCGTTGGCCCTCATTGTCTCAGATTAATCGACACGGCGGGCCTTAACCCCACGCCCGCCGCCATCGAGAAAATGGGCATGGATAAGACGCTAGAACGCGCCGCCGAGGCCGATCTATTCTTGTGGGTGCTGGACGCTACGCGCAGCCGCCCTGCCCTTCCTCCAGAGGTCGCATCCAGACTTACGCCGAGCAACACGATCGTCGTGCTCAATAAATGCGACCTCCTCTCCAGCCCGAACGCCCTCAAATCGTCTGCTCCAGCGCTGCCCACCATACAGATTTCCGCCCTCAACGGCGACGGCCTCGACGCACTGACGGACTCCATAACCCGCCTAGCCGACTCCTTTAGCAAAGACCAAGGCGACGAAGTCATCGCGATTAACGCCCGCCACGCCGACGCCCTGCGCCGTGCCACCGAGTGCCTGGAGACTGCTCGCCAAAACGCCACCACCAACGGCCCGACCGAACTCCTCGCCAGCGACCTCCGCGGAGCCCTCGACGCCTTTGGCGAGATCGCTGGCAAAATCGACAACGAGCGCATGCTCGATCACCTCTTCAAGACCTTCTGCATCGGCAAGTGAGCCCATCCCCTCGCCCGCCCCGATCCACCCTACTCGCCTGCGCCTTCTGACCCGCCTTCGCCCAACTGCTCACTCACCGCCATGATTTATAACCAAGCTCCCTTTGACGTGATTGTTTGCGGCGCCGGCCATGCGGGCTGTGAGGCCGCTTTGGCCGCATCACGTATGGGTGCCTCCACCCTGCTCCTCACCGGCAACATCGATACCATTGCCCAAATGAGCTGCAATCCGGCTATTGGCGGCCAAGCCAAGGGCCAAATGGTGCGCGAAATCGACGCATTGGGCGGCGAGATGGGCATCAACACCGATCTAACGGCCATCCAGTTCCGCCTTCTCAACGAATCCAAAGGCCCCGCCGTCCAGTCCCCACGGGCTCAGTGCGACAAAAAAGCCTACCAATTCCGGCTCAAGCACACCCTCGAGCTCCAGCCCAACCTCCAAGTCTTCCAAGCCACCGTCACCGGCCTCATCTTTACTGGCCAGAAAGTGACAGGCGTCCGCACCAACCTCGACATCGAGTTCACCGGATTGACCGTCATTGTCACCACCGGAACCTTCCTGCGTGGGTTGATGCACATCGGGCAAAACAAAAACGAAGGTGGCCGCCTTGGGGATTTCAGCGCCAAAACCCTTTCCGCGAGCTTCCTCGAAGCCGGAATAGAACTTCGCCGCCTCAAAACCGGCACTCCGCCTCGCCTGCTGGGCCGGTCGCTCGATTTCAGCAAAATGGAAGAACAACGCGGGGACGCCGCCCCGACCCGCTTTGCGTTCTACGATAGCCGCGACCCCGAAGACCTGTTCCACGTGGAACACAACGGCGAGCAACGCATCGGCTGGCAGCCCAGCGCCAACCAAGTCTCTTGCTGGATGACTCATACCACGGCCGAGACCGCCCAACTGGTCCGAGATAATCTCCACAAGTCAGCCATGTATTCGGGCGAAATCGAAGGTGTCGGGCCGCGTTACTGCCCAAGCATCGAAGATAAATTCGTCCGGTTTGCCGACAAGCCGCGCCACTTGCTCTATCTGGAGCCTGAAGGACGCTCGACCAACGAGTATTACGTAAACGGCCTTTCCACCTCGCTGCCATTTGATGTGCAGGTCGAAATGGTGCATAGCGTGCCTGGGCTGGAAAAAGCGCAATTACTGAGGCCTGCGTATGCCGTCGAATACGACTTCGCGCCGCCGACCCAGCTTTACGCATCTCTCGAGTCGAAGAAGGTCGAGAACCTCTTCTTCGCCGGTCAGATCAACGGAACCTCCGGCTACGAAGAGGCCGCATCCCAAGGGCTCATCGCCGGCGTGAATGCGGTCAACAAAGTGCGCAGCCAACCACCGTTGGTGATCGGCCGCCACGAAGGCTATATCGGCGTGCTCA
>JBEVND010000146.1:0-3034 GCA_040508285.1 Rariglobus sp.
AAGGTGAGTTGGTGACGTTGCGGGATGGTGGCGGGGAGAGTCAAGCGCAGGGATGCTCCTCGTCGGCCGAGGTCGTCGATTCGACTACGAGCGGATCCATCGTGATCACCCGCTTGCCGTCGTGGGTAAGAGCGTAGAGCGGGATGGGCGGGTTCTTGTCGAGCTGTTTGACCAAGGCGGGCGCAACGCGTTTGGGAAGTTCCAGCTCGTGCAGACCGGAAGCTTCACAGGCGAGGAACCGGGCGTAGGGCTTAAAGACCTCGGCACGGCCTAACACGCGGGCGGCGTTGTCTGGCAACTGGGCTTGCTGCGGGGCGTCGGCCCGGTCGAGCACGAGGCAACTGTAGGCTTGGTTGCGCAGGTCGATGCCCACGCGTTGAGCGAAACGCACCCAGCCGGGGTGGTTTTGAATGCCCACGGGGGGCGGCGCGAAGAAGTGGCACCAGTCGCGTTCGTTGGCGGCTTGAAAGAGGGGGCAATCCGCGTGGTGCGTGCAGGGGGCGACGATGCGGTGACCGGGGCGCAATTGATCACGCAACGCGGCCAGTGCGCGGCTATCGGCGTGCGTGCCGGGCTCGATCCAGATCACCGCCTCGGCCCGTTCGACGAGCGCGAGGAGTTGGGTGCGGGCGTCGGCAGGGAGTTCGTTGAGCACGTGGCTGACGACGAGGAGGGCGATGCGTTGGCCGGTGTCGGCAAATTCGGAGACTTCGAGCGCGGGGAAAACTTCACGTGCGCGGGTCACTGCAAACGCGCGCGCATGCTCCGAGTGATCCCAGACGGCGAGAGACGAGAAGGATTCGGGGCCAAACGCGGAGAGTGCGCGCCGTCCAGCCACGCCACTACCGCAGCCCCAGTCGAGCAGCACGCCGCCGGCAGGTGGTTGCCAGTGGCGAAGGCGAAGTTCGTTGAGCAACGAGTCCCATTTCCAGCCGATGCGTTCGGCGTAGGTCAGGTCGTAGTTGGCCAGATCTGAGAGCGAATTCCAGTAAGGGCCATTGGCGGCGGTGCCGCTTAAGAAGCCGCCCCGCAATCGGTCGAGGGCGTCCCAATCGAGTTGCTCCCAGTTCATGCGAGGAAAATGCGATGTAACAAAATCAAGGACACATGATTTGAGGGTTTGCGCCGCCGCGTCAAAGCGCTTGAGGTGCTGAATATTCCGTTTTCGCCAATGCACCGCAACATGAGGTTACCCCGCTTTCTTTCTCTTTCCTTGGTGTGGTTTTCGGCTGCCGTCCTTCTCCCTGCGCAGGATGCGCAAGAGATCATCGACGCCACGTCGAAGGTCTATGCCGCAGCCACCAGTTATTCGGCCGATATCGATAGCCGGACCATCCAGTTGGCTTTTACGCCGGGTCCTGACGGCGAAACGCCGCAGTATCAGGTCCACAATATCCATTACCGCCGTCTCCAGATGAAGGTGCGCCGTCCGTATGGTTATCTGCTCGGGGCGCAGATGTTCAACGACGGCACGTCGCGTTTTCCGTCCGCTCTGGGACGTCCGGCGAATATGCCGCCACCAATGTCGTCTTCTTGGTCATTTCTTTCGCGGACGGATAACTCGTTGCCCAAACAGGGCCTAAACCAATCGGGGCGCATCATGATCCGCGATGTGCCGGCGGAGCAGTTCAACGCGATGGTGAATGCGCGTCTTGGTGGACGCGCAGCCAGCGACGTCGTTATGCGGCACTTTCAAGGACTAGCAGTCGAATCGACCGGAGGCATGGCTCTTGGTTTGATCGAACCGGCAATCATCGGACGCGAAAACCGTGGGCGGTCGACCTATCGGATCGTTGCCAAAACCACCGAGGGTCACCCGATCACGTTGTGGGTGGAGCAGGAAACGTTTTTGATCGTTCGCACGATCGTGCAGCGTCCGCGCATCGCGCGACCTCCGTTCAACGGTGAACGCGTTCCACCTCCGAGCACGACCGGCTCGAACATGGTGACCGCTGTCGAGACGTTTTATAACAACCAGCGCATTGATCCGTCGTTTAACTCCACAGATTTCTCCATTCCTTCGAGTGCTCCGGATGAGCAAGCCACTGCCGAGCAAATGGGATTCAGTCCGGTGGCCGACATCGTAAAGCTGGCGGAAATCAAACCCTTCACGGGCACGCCTTCCGCAGTCGATGGCAACGAGTCAGATGACTCCGTCGACGCGACCAAGCCGGCCGAGGCAGAGAACGAGCCCGTGGCAGGTCAGGCGCTATCCTACGAACAGATGTCGGGCATTGTGTTGATCGACGGCGACGGCGGCACGGCCAGCGGTTTCATGACGAAGATCCGTGATGTAGATTTTGTCGTGACCAACCTGCACGTGTTGGTGGGCAACAAAAAGTTCACGCTCAAAACCCTGAGTGGCGAAGAAATCCAGCCGTTGGGGATTTTCGGCGCGGTCGGGAGCGACATCGCAATCATCCGTATTGGCAAAGGGCAGGGCGATCTGCGGCTCACCAGCGATGTTTTTAAGACCAGCAAGATCGGCGACAAAATCGTCGTGGTCGGTAATCGTCGCGGCGGTGGCGTCGCCACCCAGACCAATGGTAGCATCAAGGGCATCGGCCCGAACTTGATCGAAGTGGATGCGAACTTTCAGTCGGGCAACAGCGGCAGCCCGATCGTAAATCTGAGCACCAATGAAGTGATCGGCGTGGCGACTTATTCTGAAACCCGTCGCGTCGAAGTCGATGGTCCCGCGTCAAACCTACCCATTTCGAATAGCTCGACGCAGGTCGAGAAACGCTGGTTCGGCTACCGCCTCGACAGCGTCTCGAAGTGGGAGGCAATCGACCTCAATAGGTGGAATGCGCAGAGCGAGCGTTTGACGAAGTTCCGGGAGACCTCCGAGGCGTTGCACGAGGTGATCAAGTTCGAGTTCAAGGCCGCCCGGCAGCATCCGCGGCTGACCGGCATTCTGGATAGTTTCGAAGCGCGTTACCGGAGTTCGGGATCGAACAGCCTCACGGCGGCGACCGAGATCAAAGATCTCTTCCGGGTGATTCGCACGATCTCCGACGACGGTATGCGCGAT
>JBEVND010000187.1:0-4930 GCA_040508285.1 Rariglobus sp.
CCACGACGGCCATGATCAGCGTCGGCACGATGTAACGCCATTTGGCGCCGGCCAAAAAAAGCAGGATCACGCCCACTGCCAACACGAGGGCCGATGTGCCGAAATCCGGCTCAAGAATAATGAGGCCGGCAAACAAACCGACGAGCGCGAGCGGATAAATGTAACCGCGTCTAAACTCTCCGATGCGCGTTTGGTTCAGCGCAAGATAATGAGCCAGACAGAAGACCATCGCGATCTTGCTCAGCTCCGAAACCTGAAGGCGAAGCGGTCCCAGT
The DNA here is from genome assembly GCA_040508285.1 of Rariglobus sp. Classification (GTDB taxonomy): domain Bacteria; phylum Verrucomicrobiota; class Verrucomicrobiia; order Opitutales; family Opitutaceae; genus Rariglobus. The sequence goes on from JBEVND010000187.1 coordinate 276, forward strand.
CCGAGCCAACGGCGGCTACCGTTGACCTCGACACCGATGCCTGGGACCAAGACCAGCACAAGGGCCAGAATCGCTGCGCCCCCGACCAGCCACACATGCCGGCGGGCATATTCCAAATCCAGCCGGCTCACCACAAAAGCGGCCCCGCACGCCAGCCCCACGCCAAAGATCTGCTTGGTCAGATACTGATATGGATTCCCCTTAAACGAAACCGTTGCACTGAACAGAATCGTGAGCCCGAGGAAAACCAGCCCGATGGCACAGACGACGATGACTGCGGCCGGATTGAACGAGAAGCGGCCTCGATTCAGGTCGGGCGCGGATACGGCGTGGGCCATCTGGGCGGTTTCCGTGGAAGCGTGGTATTAACGTGAGGGGTTAAACAAAACGCCGAACGCGTTACTCGATCTTCGGTGCGCCGGACTCTTCAACGCGGATGAGCGGCGTGTCGGAAGACGCGGGCGTGGCGAACGGCGAGCTCTCGGGAGAGGACTCGAGGGGAGAGGTGAAGATCGGCGTGGTCGGAGCGGTCGTGGCGGGAGCCGTGACAGGGGCAACCGAAGGAGCCGGGGTGAACGTGCCGGGAGCGGTCTGGGCCGGACGTGCGGCCGGCGTGCGGGTGGCGGAAGCCTGGCCGGGAATCTTCAGGGTCTGACCCACGCGGAGCTTGGTGGGATCAGCGATGTTGTTGGCCGTGGCGATCTCGCCGACCTTGACCTGATACTTCTTGGCGATGCCGCCCAGCGTCTCACCGGATTTCACGGTGTGGCTCACGGTGCTCGTGGAAGTGGCAGCGGGTGCGGCCGAAGTCTGGCTCGTGGTCGACGAGGTCGTCGCAGAGGTGGACGTCGTGGCAGTCTTGCCGGGGATGGTGAGCTTCTGACCGAGCTTGAGCGTGGAGTCGGAGCGCATGTTGTTCGCGGCCGTGATCTGCTTCACGGTGACATTGTGCTTCTTGGCGATCGTCCAGAGGTTGTCGCCCTTGACCACCGTGTAGCTCGCGTCGGCCGGAGCAGCCGCGACGGGTTCATTGACTGCAGTAGCGGCAGCGGTGCCGGGACGGGTCGGGCTGAAGCGAACTCCAGACGAAACGTCGGACGGCGACTCGGTGTTGCCTGCAAGAGGCGAGCCGAGCTCGGATGCACCGGCTGGCGGGATATCGGACGTAGCAACGGCGGGTGCGGACGGTTTCTTACCAGTCGAGCGGCAGCCGGGGATGGCGAAGACAAACATAAACACGGCGACATGGACGGCCATGACCACGCCGAATATTTTAACGAGTTTCATAGGTGATTTGGATTTGGAAATTTGAGTTGAACTTAAAGCTTATCGACGGTCGCGCCCACACTATTCACGAGCGAAACGAACTGCCGCCCACGGTCCTCGTAGTTTTTGAACTGGTCGAAACTCGCGAACCCCGGACTGAGCAGAATGTTATCGCCGACAACAGCCAGCGTGGCGGCGCGGCGCACCGCTTCATTTAAATCGCCACACACGGTGTGCGGCAAGCCATGCGCGCCTGCAAACATCGCGAGCACGCTGCGCGTCTCGCCGATGAAGAAGGCGTGTTTCACCTCCGGCGCGAGGCGACGCACAAACGCGGCGACATCGCCGCCCTTTGATTTGCCACCCGCGATCAGGATCACGGGCGAGGCAAAACCCGCCACCGCCGCTTCGACTGCATGGAAATTGGTCGCCTTCGAGTCGTTCCACCAGGTCACGCCGTCACGCACCGCGACGCGCGCCAACCGGTGTTCGCCGAGACTGAACGACTGAGCCGCTGCGTAGAGCGCCGTCTCGCGCAAGCCGTGGTTACGCCACCAAGCCGCCGCGATGAGGAAATTTTCCCGCTGCGGATAATGCGCAAAAACGGTTCCGCGTAGCAACACGTCGCCCGCCTGATCCTCGGTCGGCACGTGGGACTCCGCCGGGAGACGTTGGGCAAATTTCTCCGCATAGTGCTGCACACTGGTGCCGGCAAAAACGTGCCCGCCCACCGAACGTTCAAAAAGACGCCACTTGGCCAGAAAGTATTCTTCCATCGTCCCGTGACGCTCGAGGTGGTCTTCCGCGAAGTTGGTCCACAGCGCCGCATCGGCGCGGAAGTAACGCAGCGTCTCTGCCTGAAACGAACTCACTTCGCACACTGCGATCGAGTTGGGTGCCCCGCCGTCGCGATCCGCGACCAGCTGCGAGAACGAAAAGCCGATATTGCCCGTCGCATACGCGTCCTGATCCACCGAGCGCAGTGCATGCGTGAGGAACTCCGTGAGCGTCGTTTTACCGTTGGTGCCGGTGATCGCGATGAGCGAACCGCGCCAGAACAATGAAGCGAAATCCAGTTCGGCCAAACACACCGTGCCCGTCGAACGCGCCTCGGCGATCCATGGATGTGTCGGAGGAAATCCAGGCGAATAAACCACGAGTTGATGCGCACTCGCCGCCGCGCCGCGAAACTCCGTAAGCGCACCTTCCGCACCGCTCTGGTCAAAAATCACGCTGGTGCCGCCCAGTTTCCCCACCAACGCAGCGACGGCGCGACCACTCACCCCACCGCCAAAAATGGCAACGGGATGCGCGAGCAGCGGCTCGATGAATTCGGGGATGACGAGGGACATTAGCGGAGTTTAAGCGTGCCGAGGCCTGCGAGGGCGCACATGAGCGAGATCACCCAAAAACGAAGCACGACCTTCGTCTCGGGCCAGCCCGCCTTTTGGAAATGATGGTGAATGGGCGCCATGCGGAAAAACCGCCGGCCTTCACCGTGACGTCGCTTCGTGTATTTGAAAAACCCTACCTGAATGATCACCGAGAGCGCCTCGATGACGAACACTCCGCCGACGATTACGAGCGTGAGCGGCTGCTGCACCATGAATGCAATCATGCCAATCAAGCCGCCAAGCGCGAGTGAGCCGGTGTCGCCCATAAACAGCTCGGCCGGGTAGGAATTATACCAGAGAAACGCCATGCCCGCGCCCACGAGCGCCCCGCAGATGACGGCTAGTTCACCCGTCCCCGGCACGTGGCTGATGAGCAGATACTCGGCGATCTTTACGTTGCCGGCGGCATACGCCATGATGCCGTAAACCAGCGCCACCGTGATGGTGCATCCGATGGCCAGACCATCGAGACCGTCGGTGAGATTGATCGCGTTGCTGAACCCGACGACCCAGAAGAACACCAACACAAACAACGCCGCGACCGGCATCGCCGTGAGAATCGGATACTTCAAGAACGGCACCCAGAGTTCACGAATCTTGTCCGCACTCATCGGGTGCCAGACCAGCGCGGCGAGCGCCACGATTGTGATCAGCGTTTGCCATACGATCTTCTCGCGCGACGAAATGCCGTCGCGGTTTTTCTTCACGACCTTGAGATAGTCGTCGCGGAAACCGACGGCCGTCAGCGCAGCGTAAACGAACAGCGCGACGATCACCCAGATGTTGGGCTTCGCCCACAAGAGCGTGCTGATGAACACCGAGAAGAAAATCAGCAGACCGCCCATCGTCGGCGTGTTTTTCTTGTCGAACTTCTGCGCGAGATCGCCGGTGCGATCGTCGTCATAATGCTGGCCGAACTTGAGCGCACGCAGCTTGCGAATCAGCCACGGGCCAATGACGAAGCCAATCAACGTGGCCGTTCCTGCGCCCATGAGCGTGCGCAGAGTGATGAACCGCAGCACACGCAGCGGCCCCCAGAATTCTTCGTAATCGGCAAGGTAGCTTAGCATCGGTGTCTCAGTGCGCGGCGAGCGCAGCCTCCCCTTTCAAGATGGTTTCGAGTTTATAACGGCGGCTGCCTTTGATGAAGACCGCGCCTTGGAACTGCGCCAGACGCGCCTTGACCGGTTCAAGATCGGTGACGACCTCGACCTGCTTCGGTTTCGCGCCGATCTCAAGTGCGCCTTGACGGACGGCTTCGGCTTCATCGCCGATGACCACGAGATAATCCTGACGACGCAGGTGAATCGCACGACCGAGTGCGCGGTGATACGTCTCGGTTTCGGCGCCCAGCTCGCCCATGCAGCCGATCACCAGCAGGCGGGGCTCACTCTCCGGAGCGACCGCGTAAAACGCATCGAGCGCGTCACCCATGGCTGCGGGGTTTGCATTGTAGCAATCGATATAGAGCAGCCGTCCGTCTTCGCGACGGAGTTCTCCGCGCAACGCGGCCGGTTGCCACAGCGCGAGACGTTCGCGAATCGTGTCGACGCGCACACCGAGAAGAAGCGCGGCGCGAATGGCGAGGGCGGCGTTTTGCGCCATGCCATCGGAGATGCGGCGGAGAACAAAATTAAGTGCCTTACCCGACACGAAATCGCGCATGGCGAGCAGCGTCTCGTCGGCACACTGGATGAGCGTGAAAAATGTGTTCGCCGCGGGAAGGTCCGCCGGCAGCGCAACGTCGGCGCGACCGAGGCGCCAAGTATTCACACGGAGACTACGGAAAGCGGCGTATTGTCCGCAGGCTTGCGGGAACAGTGCGGAGCCACCCGTGTGGACGGACGCGGGCAACGCGGCCTTGGCCTGCGCCACGCCTTCGAGTCCGCCGAGTTCCTGCAAGTGCGCGGGAGCGATGAGCGTGATGATCGCCAGGTCAGGCTGGATCATGCTGCCGAGCACTTCCATTTCGCCCGGACCGCTGATGCCGGCCTC
>JBEVND010000071.1:0-7628 GCA_040508285.1 Rariglobus sp.
CCCGCGCGCTGTGTGCGCGAGACGATGCAGCTCTTCTTCGGCCGGGCGCAGGCACGGCGGTTGCGGTTGCACATGTCGGTCGCGCCGGAGGTGCCCGAGCTCGTCAAAGGCGACGCTGGACGCGTTCGCCAAGTGCTCACGAATTTCGTGAGCAACGCCATCAAGTTTACCGAGCGCGGTGAAGTGGAGGTCGCCGTGGCACTGTTGCCCTACGCGGCGTCGGGCAAGCTGCGCATGCAGTTCTCGGTGCGCGATACAGGCATGGGCATCCCGCACGAGAAACAGCACTTGTTGTTCAAACCCTTCAGCCAGCTCGACGTGTCGGCGCAGCGTCGGTTCGGCGGCACGGGTCTGGGTCTCGCGATCTGCCGGCGCCTCGCGGAACTCATGGACGGCGATGTGTCGGTGGAAAGCACGGTGGGCGTCGGTTCGGTGTTCCGCTGCACGATGGTGGTGGGTGTGGCGGACAATCCGCGTGAAGCGGCGCTTCCACCGGCTCCGGTGGGACGCTCGCTGGTGACGCGAATTCTTGTGGTGGACGATGAACGCATCAACCAGCAGATCGCCGTCGCGATGTTGTCGAAGCTCGGACATCGCGCCGAGGTGGCGCGCAACGGTTTGGAGGCGCTCGAGGCGCTGCGCAGCCGGGACTACGAAGTCGTGTTCATGGACTGGCACATGCCGGAGATGAACGGCATCGAAACCACGCGCGCCATCCGCACCGAATTAAATCCGGTTCACCAACCTTGGATCATCGCTCTCACCGCGAGTGCGTTACCCGAGGACCGCGAAAAATGCATGAGCGCGGGCATGAACGATTACCTGACTAAGCCGCTGAAAATCGAGGCGCTCAAGGAAGCGTTTGCCCGGTTCGAGGCGTGCGAAAGCAAATGAGAGAGCTCAATTTTTCGGCCGATGCGCCGAATAAAGAGGCCGTGAGCGTTTCCCTTTTTTGCCGCCCCACGCCTGGTTGCCACCGCGCGTTTTCCTCATGATTCCCTCTCTGGCCGAAGTTTGCTCCGAGGCGATGAGCCTGCCCGCGGCACCGGTATTGATTCCGCGCATCCTCAACGTGCTCTCGCGAGAGGATTCGTCGGTCGGCGAGTTTGAGTCGGTGGTAAAGCTCGATACCGCACTCGCCGCCGCCACGTTGCGACTGGCCAACTCGGCTTATTTTTCGGTTGGGCACGACCCTGTCGAAAATCTGGGCGAGGCGATTCAGCGTCTTGGCCAGCGGGAGATTTACCGCCTCGCGGCACTCGCGCTGAGTGGTCGCTGGATGAATACGCCGGTGGGTGGTTTTCATTGGGAGGCGAGCGACTTTTGCCGATTCTCCTTGGTTACCGCCGTCGCGGCCGAATACCTCGCCGAACAAACCGGGCAGGTCGAACCGCAGACCGCTTACACCGCGGGGCTGTTGAACGAAGTGGGCAAGCTGGCCATCGCCTACAGCTGCGAATCACATTTCGGCGAGATCCGTCGTCGCCAAAAGGAGCGCGCCCTCACGTGGCTCGAGGCCGAGCGTTCGGTGCTCGGCTACAATCACGCGGAGGTCGGCGCGGCCTTGCTCCGCCGCTGGAATTTCCCCGAGGCGTTGATCGCGGTCGCGCAGCATAATCCGCCCACGGCAAAAGCTCCGGCGAATGCGATGTGCCTGCTCATGCATGTGCACGCCGCGCGGTTTCTCGCCGCGTCGATGGGCACGGGGGTAGGGGAGGAAGGTTTTCTTTTTGAGCTCAACGCGCCGCTGCTGGCCGAGTGGGGCTTTACGCCCGAGATGCTCGAGGCAGCGTTGCCTGCGGTGTTCGACCGCGCGAGCCGGTTACTGCAGGAAAAGCTCTCGCACGGCGCGCTGGTTTTTTGAGACGTCGTTCGGACGCAGGTGCGCAAAAAAAGGCGCCTAGCCTTAGCCGAGCGCGACCGTGTGCGAGGAGTCGGGCAGCTTGATCGAGAGTTGTCCGGTGCTCAGTTCCAGGTGCAGCGAGCGGTTAACCGTGCCGCCGAGATCAACACCGACCACGGGCAACCCCTGCGCGGCGAGCCAGGCTTGGACGGCGGCAGCGTTGCGCACGCCGATTTTGAAGATGTCGGGTCCGCCCAGCACGCAGGCACCTCCGGCAAGGTAGATTTTCAGGCGGCTGCGCACCGTCTTGAGCGCGGCGAGCCCGGTGAAGAACAGCGGAAGCCCGGTATCGGCGAACATCGCGGGTTGCTTTGTCGCACGGTCCACCGCGATGGAAGACGCCGGCAGCATCAAATGCAGGATTCCTCCGGCCTGCAGGACGGCGTCGTAAACGACCACGCCGACGCACGAACCCAGCGCGTAGGTGGTGAGAGTCGTGGTGGGGTTGCTGGAGACGGCGACGTCGCCGACACCGATGACAACACGTTGGGCGGATGGCGGCGGAAGAATGGGGGATCCGGCCATAGACGCGTATCAGAATCAGGAATACACCAAGAGTCGCTGGCTGATCGCGCTGATGAGGTTGTGATTGCGGATCTTGGCGATGGTGCTGGCGCTCAGCGTCTGGCCCTCGCCCACGAGGAGCAGGCCATGCGGGCTGTAGAGTCCGTTGGCGAGCACCATGCCGGGTTCCAGTTCCTCGAGCATGATCTCGCGCACCTGGCGGGGCAGTTGCACGAGGTGCGTGACTTTCAAGAAAAGCCGCACGGCCTCAGGATCGAAGGCTTTGCCCGAGTCGGCGAGGATTGCCTCGATGGCGGCGTCTTTGGGCAGGCCGCTCTCGACAAACCACACGGCGACCGCGAGGCAGCGCGCCGGCCACGGGATCGAAAGACCGCGCAAGTTGTCCGGATAACCGTCGCCATCGAACCGCTCGTGGTGGGCACGAATCGTCTCGGCGACGAGCGAGCTGGGATCGACGTAGGACGCGAGCGTCTGGCTGTAAATAGGGTGCGTCTGAATGCTCTCGCGCTCGCGTTCGGTGAGGCGCGCGGGATTTTGACGGAAGCTGCGCAGCAGTTCGCGCGGGATGCCAATCAACCCGAGATCGCACAACCAGGCGCCGGCGCGCAAGGCGTGACGTTCGTCATCGGTGAAGTGCTCGGTCTTCGCCATGCACTGGGCGATCTCGACCACGGCCTTGGTTTGCCCGCCCAGATAAGGGTCGTAGGTCGCCAGGATACGCCGGCACAGGTCGAGCGAGTGGTCGTAGCTGATGGCGAGACTGCGGTTGGCTGAGTCGAGCGCGGTCTTTTGTTGCTCAAGGTCTTTCACCTGCCGCGCCAGCGAGGCGTTTGCCACCATCAGACGGGCGTTCAACTCCTGGGTTTGTGCACTGAGTTTTTCGTTCTCGGTAACGAGTTGGTGGCGGTGGAGCGCGTTGCGAATCGTCGCGGAGAGTTCCTCGCGTAACCACGGTTTGGCGACGAAGCGGAAGATTTCACCTTTGTTGATCGCCTCGACGATCGTCGGCAGCGAGAGCACCGCCGTGATGAGAATGCGCGAGGCGTGCGGACGGATTTTCCGCGACTCGATGAGGAAATCCAACCCCATCATCTCCGGCATGCGATGGTCCGAGATGATCACCGCGAAGTTCTCGTCGCGCAGCATGTCCAGTGCTTTGAGCGGACTGGTGGTGGCGGAAACCGCGTGGCCTTCGCGTTCGAGGGTCTCTTTGAGCGCGCCCAGGACGATGGCCTCGTCATCAACGACGAGGATGCGTGCGGAATGGGAATCGCCAGACGACTTCATGGGAAAAAGAAAGAGACCAAGGTGTCTCCTGTTATCGGCACGCTCTCGCACTCATGAGGAGAAAAGTGAGATAATTTTAATGAACTCCTTAGGCGCGGCAGTTTTTGCCGACTGTGGATTCACACGCGTTGGTTACGCATGGCCTAGATCGTTATCAGCTGAATTTAAATTTTTAAGACGCTATGATTCATTAACTAACAATCGCGATTAAGGTCGTGGCACGTCCGCTGCATTTGGGGAGGTCAATGGTCGACCCGATTTTCCAATCCTCCAACTACCAGCTTGCGAGCAAGCTGCTCGACGCGTCCGTGCTGCGTCACGAGGCCATCGCGTCCAACATCGCCAACTCCGAGACGCCCGGTTACCGCCGCCTCGATATCTCGCCCGATTTCGCCACCGAGCTTCGCGCCCGCATGGATTCCGGCGACATCGCATCGGCCTCGCAGCTTCAGGCCAAACTCTCCGAAGACGCCAACGCCCGCAGCATGCGCCCCGATGGCAACACCGTGGCGATCGACAACGAGCTGCTCCAGATGAACCGCAACGAGGTCGAGCACGATTTCCTCACCGAGTTGATCAGCCGAAACATCAAGCAGCTGCGCCTCGCCATCACCGGCCGCCCGTCCTGAGCCCTGCGTTTCTCCCCCTTTAACTGATCCGTCCCCATGAACCTCATCTCTGGAATCGACGTCACCGCCGGCGCGCTCAACGCGCAGAAGACCCGCCTCGACATCGTCGCGCAAAACATCGCCAACACCCAGACCACGCGCGGTCCCGATGGTCAGGCCTACCAGCGCCGGGTCGTCTCGTTTGAGACCGAGCTCCTCCGCCACCAGCAGCAGGCCTCGGGTGCCGGCCAGTCGCTCCAGTCCGTCAAGGTCGCCCAGATCTCCACCGACAAGACCCCCGGCCAACGCGTCTTCGATCCGCAACACCCCGACGCCGGCCCTGACGGCATGGTGCAGATGCCCAACGTAAACCTCGCCTTCGAAATGGTTGATTTGATCACGGCCTCCCGCGCCTACGAGGCCAACCTTTCCGTCGTCAAAAACGCCCGCCAGATGGCCGCCAAAACCTTAGAAATCGGCAAGTAATCTCCGGCCCGTAGTCCACCGCGCAACGCCCGCCTTTTTTTTCCTCATGTCACTCATCGGTTCCATCGGCAGTCTTCCCTCGGCCCACCTGCAACGCCTGCCCGGCGCCGGTGGTATTGGCGGAACTGATACGCAGCTCCCCACGATCCGCACTGACGGCGTCGGCGGCGCGTCCGGCGTGGCGCCCGCCGACTTCGGCTCGGTGCTCGAGAAAATGGTGTCGGCTGTGGACACGAAGCAAAAGGAAGCCGCCGACGTTACCCGCAAGGTTCTCCTTGGCGACAGCGACAACCTTCATCAGAGCGTGATCGCGATGCAGGAAGCCGGGGTCGCGTTCCAGCTCATGGTCGAGACGCGCAACAAGGTCGTGGAGTCCTATCAGGAACTCATGCGCATGCCGGCCTGATGCGTTCGCCGAATTCACACCTCGTTTAATCACCTTTTTTTATCCGCCCCGCTTTTCGCCTCCGCATGAAAGCCTTTTCGCAATCCCTCCTCGGTCTCTGGGGACAACTCGGTCTTAACCAGCGCGTGTCGCTTGTCGTGGCGGCACTCGTCGTCGCCGTCGGTCTCGCCGGTGTCGTGATGTGGTCGCACCAGCCCGACTACCAGCTGCTCTACGGCAAGCTGTCCGAGAAGGATTCCTCGCAGATCATCGCGCAGCTCCAAACTCAGAACATCCCGCTCAAACTCGCCAACGGTGGTCACACCATCTACGTGCCCGCCGATCAGGTTCACCGCCTCCGCATGGACCTCGCGGGCAAGGGCGTGCCGTCCGGTGAAGGCGTGGGTTTTGAGATCTTCGACAAGGGGCAGTTTGGTCTCTCCGACTTCGTTCAGCGCACCAATTACCTCCGCGCACTCCAAGGCGAACTCGCCCGCACCATCTCGCAACTCGAGGGCGTGGCCAGCGCCCGCGTCATGATCGTGCAGCCCGAGAATCGCCTGCTCGTGACCAATCAAGGCATCAAACCCACCGCGTCCGTTTTCGTCGAGTTGAGCAAAGGCCGTCTCGACCAGGAAGCGGTGAACAGCATCCGAAATCTCGTGGCCAACGCCGTGCAGGGCCTCGTTCCGGATCAGGTCGCCGTCGTTGACCACAAGGGCCGCGTGCTCTCCGAAGATCTCAAGCAGGACCCGACGCTCGCCAGCGCGTCGTCGCAGATGAAATACCGTCAGCAGATCGAAGATTACCTCGCGAAAAAAGTGGAGACGATGCTCGTCCCCGTCGTGGGGGTGGGCAACGCCGTCGTTCGCGTTTCCGCCTCGATCGAGACTGAAGCCACCACGCGCACCGAGGAAAAATACGATCCGGACGGGCAGGTCGTGCGCAACCAGACGCAGACCGAGGACACGTCCAACACCACCGAGCAACGCACCGGCGGAGCCACGGGCGTCGCCGCCAACACGCCTGACAAAGCCCCTGTCGCCGCCACCACCGAGTCGCGCCCGAGCAGCGTATCCGAGACCAATCGCAAGAACCGCACCATCACCTACGAGATCAACCGCACGCTCACCAACACCAGCCGCCAGCCTGGCACCGTCCGCGATATCACCGCCGCCGTTTTTGTGGCTCAGCGGTTCGCGCCCATTCCCGCCGACGCCGCCCCCGGCACCGCGGCGGTTCCGCAACCGCGCTCAACCGAGGAGCTCCAAGCGCTTCGCCAGATCGTCATCAACGCCCTCGGCCTCAAGGCCGCAGCCGGTCAGTCGCTCGACAGCCTCGTGAGCCTGCAAGAGCAGCCGTTCATGACCGAGCCCGTTTCCGCACAGCTCCAGCAGCTTCAGTCCGATACTCGCATTCAAGGATGGCTCGAAGTCGTCGGCGGTTACCTGCCGGTCGCGATCGGTGCCGTGGCGTTGTTCTTTTTTGTCCGCATGCTGAAACGCCAGCGCCCCGAACCGGTGCCGATCGAGTTGCTTTCGTCTCAGTCCTTCGCCGGCGCCTCGCACGGCACCAACGGTCACGGCTCGCTCACGCCCGATATGCTCAACCAGCTCATCCAGCAGAAGCCCGCCAACATCGGCACCGCCCTCCGTGATTACATGGCGGCCAACAAAAACTAACCGCGCCTTCGCCTCTCACCATGCCCGCCACCGCTGAAGCTCCCGTCGCGTCCGTCACCCCCGCCGACTACGCGAAATTCTCCCGCCAGCAAAAGCTCGCGCTGTTCCTCATCGTCATCGGTGCCGAGGCCGCCGGCGGTGTGCTCAAGCAATTCGACGACGCCGAGGTTGAGGTGCTTTGCCGCGAGATGAGCCAGTTCACCATCGTGCCCGACGCGTTGGCGCGTCAGGTGCTCGAGGAGTTTTCGCCCATCATCGGCCAGAGCGTCGCGTCGACGCTCGGCGGTTTTGATTACGCGCGCAGCACGCTCGAACGCGCCCGTAGCGATCACAAAGCTAGTGCCATTCTCAGTCGGGTCGGCGGTTCTTCGTCCGGCTCCGCCACCGGACTCATTCGCGAGATCGCCGAGATGGAAGGCCGTCAGATTTTCAACCTCATCCGCAACGAGCAGCCGCAGACGATTTCGTTTCTTCTGTCCTACCTCGACAAGGAGAAGGCCTCGCAGGTCTTTAAGTTTTTCACGCCCGAGCTGCGAGAGGACATCGCCGAACGCCTCGGCACGATCGACAGCACCTCCACCGAGCTCGTGGGGAAAATCGTTCGCAATCTCGGCCGGCACATCGACCAGAAGTCGCGCCCCAATTTCCACCAAAGCGGCGGCGTGCGTGCCGTGGCCGACTTGTTCAACGGCATGGGCAAGGACGACACGAAGAATCTCCTGCTCCGCCTCGAGGAACGCAACGCCCCGCTC
>JBEVND010000239.1:0-4142 GCA_040508285.1 Rariglobus sp.
GTCCATCTTTGCTATTCCATGTGCGTAGTGAGGGCGCGTCGGCTAGCTCTTCAGCAGGTTTAGCTGCTGGGACAGGTTGCGGAATTGGGGTTGGGGTGGGGATTGTCTCAGGCGCCGAGATTGGCACGGCTACCGTATCCACTGGTTTGGCCGCACGAGGGGGCGGAGGCGTCTTCACGGGTCGCAACTGTATCCACGCAAACGCGCCGAGAACGCAGATAGCTAAAATGGCTAGAACACTCACAAATCGGTTCATGCAAAGGGAGTTAAGAAGAGCTACCTTAAAAGCAAGAAAATGGATTTATCTTATTTGTATGCGGTAAAGTGTTTATAAGTGGGGCGAGTTTCCGAGCAGGTATAGCCCTTGGTGACGGTTACCCTTTCAAACTGCTTGGTAAAAATACGTAAAATCCTGATCGGGCCGGAACTTTGGGGTTGCGAGCGCTGGGTATGAATGCGCTTTCTTCGGCTGTCTCGCTTTCGCACCCCGCCGGTTAACAACTCTTTACCCCGTGTCGGCCAAACTCCTTTTAGTCAGGACAGGCTCCACCGTCTCCCACGCCAAGGCTTTGATCGCCACTGCGGGCGGTTTGTATGAACGCGACATCGAGGGGAAGGTCGACATCGCGAGAACTCTACACGGCGAAAAGTTCGATCTCATCGTGTGTGACGGACGCAAGGACGACAGCCTGCTCGACGTCGTGGAGCGTATTCGCGGTCAACAAGCCTCCGCGCACATCCTGCTTCTGTGCGCGAAGCCAGAACTCGATTTTATCGTTAAGTGCATCCGCTTCGGGGTGCGTGATCTGTTTCATCCGCCCATCAATCTCGGGGCGTTGCTGGCGCGCGCCGAGGAGCTCTTGAAGCCTGCGTTCGCGGAGGAGTCGGAGGCTTTTCTGCGCCATTGCCGCTCGCCGCTGACGCTGTTCCTTGCGGACGACGGTGCGAGTCGTCCTGCCGCGAGCACTACAGCCGCTGTGGCTGATGATCGCGAGTTGAAGACGCTGCGCGATGAGTGCGACCGTCTCGGACGCGAGTTGCAGGAGACGCTCGATAAACAACACCTGGCCACGGCGACCAGCGCTTCGCGACTGAAGGAAGCGACCGAGCGCGAAGAGGCCATGGCGGAACTGGAGGCGACGCTGGAAGCCGAGAAAACCAAACTGGCAACCGAGTCCGCCGCGCTGAAAAAAGCGCGCACGAAATTCGATACGGAAGTCGCCGCGATGAGTTCGCAAGCCGCAGCCCATGCCGCGCGCGAAAGACAACTCGCCGAAGCCGAGGCCCGTCACGCAGCGGATGCGACCGCTCATGAAGAGGCGAGGGCTGAGTTCGAAGCGGATCAGCAGCTGCTCGCCGCGCGCGAAAAAGCCGTCGTCACTGAGCGCCAAAAACTGGAGGCCGCTCAGAAAGGTTTACCGAAAGAATTGCAGCGGCTGGCCGAAGAGGAAGCCTCACTGGTCGAGCTGCGTGCGACCGTCGAAAAACAACAGGCCGCCTTGGTGGCCGAGCGTGCCCAGTTTGATTCTAAGCAGGCCAAGCTCGCGGGCGAGAATGCGCGCATTGAGGCCGAGCTCGAGGCGCTGGAAACCACTCAGGCGGATCTCAAAAAACAAACGAGCGAGATCGCCTTGCGCGAAAAGGCGTTGAGCGGGCAGATGGGCAAGCTGGTCGAGCGCGAACAGGCGCTTCTCGTAAATGAGGAAAAGGCGGCAAGTCTCGAGGCCGAGATATTGGAAGCAAAGGCGCGTCTCGCCAAAGAGACGGCCGTGTTGGAAAAGGCGCGTGCGCAGGCCGATAAAGACCTCGCTCTTGCTCGTGCCGATCTTGATGCCGCGAAAGCTGCTCAGGCCAAGGCATCTTCCGAAACCGCGCGCATCAAAGCCGATGTCGAGGAACTCGAAGCTGCCGAAGCTGAGCTCAAAAAACAGACGGCCGATCTCGCGCGCCGCGAAAAAGCGTCCGCCGAACAAGCCGTCTCGCTCGCCAAGCGAGAGCAAGCGGTGATCGCCAACGAGGAGAAAATTTCCACAGCCGAGGCCGACCTCCTTAGCGAAAAGGCGCGGCTCACCAAAGACGCGGCTTCGCTGGAGAAGGCGCGTGCCGACGCCGATAAGCACATCGCGAAAGCGCAAAAAGATCTCGAGGCCGTCACCGTTGCCCAGACGAAACTGGCTTCCGAAAAAGCACGCGTGGATGCCGACGCCGAACAGCTGGAGACCACCGAGGCCGAGTTGAAAAAGCAGGCCGCTGATCTGGCAAAGCGCGAAAAGGCGTTTGCTGCGCAGACGGAAAATCTCACGAAGCGCGAACTCGCCGTAACGGAGAACGAAGAGCGAATTTCCACGGCCGAGGCTGATCTGCTCGCCGAGAAATCCCGCCTGGCCAAAGAGGCAGCTGCGTTGGCCAGGAGTCGTGCCGAGGCTGATCAGGCGATCGCGCAAGCCCGCGCCGCCAGTGATGAAGTCAAGGCCGCGCAGGCCAGGCTCACCGCCGAAGCATCGCGGGTCGAAGCCGAGGCCGCCGGACTCGAAGAGGCTCAAGCGGACGCCGAGGTGCGTGCCCAGGAGCTGGCTTCGCGAGAGAAGAAACTTTCAGTGCTGGAGCGGACCTTGGTTGATCGCGAAAAGGCAGCCGCTGCGACAGAGGCACGTGCCGTCTCCGCTGAAGAAAAAGCGACGCAAGCGGTCGCCGCCCGCCTGGCCGAAGTTGAAGCGCGGGCAAATGCGTTGGTTGCACGCGAGCAGGCCCTCGCCGCACGCGAGAAGGAAATCGTTTCGTTGCGCGTTCGCCTCGAGGCCGACACTGCGGCCGCAGAAGAAGAACAATCTGAGCTCGCTGCCGCCAAGATGGCTTTCGACCAAAAGGCCGCCGGCTTGGCGCGTCGTGAAACCCAGCTGGCCGAGAGCGAGAAACAGCAGGACGCTCAAGCTGCCTTGCTGAAAAAAGAGTTGGCCTCGCTCAACAACACACGCGCGTTGCTCGACGCTGATCGACAGGCGCTCGATGGCGAAATCGCCGCCCATGCCGAGAAAGAGCAGGCCTTCGAGAGCAAGCGCCGCCGTATCCAGGACATGCTCAGCGCCACATAATTTCCGCTTCAGTTTTCAATCCACGTTTCCAATGACATCGCAATCCGCCCCTCAACTCCTCGTCGAATTCGCGCCTCATTCCCTGCAACTCGCGTTGGTGGGACCGGGTGGTCGTCTGGATGGGTTTAAGGAGTGTGCTCTTGATGCCGCCGCTGTCGCAGCGGCCGTGGGGGAGCTCGCGCCCGGAACCACGCCGGCGGCCGTGCAGGTGTTGCTGGTGCCACACGCGAGCTTTACGACCCGCGCCAATGCCGAGGAGGCAGCGTCGATCCGCACGGCCAAAAGTCTTTTGAGTCACGCCGAGTCCGCAGCCAACGGGATCGCGGTGCCGCTCAGTGTTGCCGGCGTGGATAGCGCGACGGGGCAGCGAATCGATACGGTGGGGTCGAGCCCCTGGTTGCTGGCGGGCGCGGGCACGGCGCAGATCGATTCCGCCAAGGCGCAGCTGGCGTCGCTCGGTCTGCCGGTCGGCACGCTGCGCCTGGCGCTGCCGGTGCGTATTGGTTCCGTGGTGACAGCGTTGCAGGACATGCCGGAATCGACGCGCGTGCTGGTATGGCAGGTTGGCGAGACGGATGCACAGCTTGCCTGCGTGTCGGCCTCCGGTTGCGAAGCGGCGGGCGTGGTCGCGGCGGGCTTCATTCAGGTTTTTGAAGCCGTGCAGGCGGGATTGGGCCTCAAGTTCCGTGCGGCAGCCGGGAAACTGTTTTTCAATAACGATTACGATTTCTCCGAGACCGCGGGGCCGATCGCCGAGCGCCTCGCCGCGCTGCTTCGTCCGGCCATCGCGACGCTCGGCTGCTCGCCGACGGTGCTGCATGTTGCGGGCCTGCCGGCCGGGCAGGCATGGCTCGCCAAGGCGGTGGCCTCCGCACTGGATATTTCGCTGCTTTCACCGGATATGCCGGCGTTCTGCGCGCAGTGCGGTTTGACGGGTAAAGCTGTTGACGCCGCGCTGCCGGCGTCGGCGCTTGGCTTGCTGTTTCATGCGGCGCCTCGCGGAACGAACGAGCGCGGTTGGGCGCCCGATTGGCTCGATGCATCGGCACC
>JBEVND010000226.1:0-3779 GCA_040508285.1 Rariglobus sp.
CAACGGCGGGCCCAGCGGCCGGCCTCATTTTTTAATCCATGCCCGCACCTCTTCGTATTGTTTTTCTCGGCTCCGATCCGATCGCGTTGCCGTTACTGGATTGGTTGGCGGGCGAGGGGAGTGCGGTTGGTCAGGTTGTCGGCATCTTTACGCAGCCGGATCGGCCGGTGGGACGTGGTCAGAAAATCACCGCCAACGGCATCAAGACGTGGGCGCTCGACCGCGGACTGCCGGTTTATCAGCCTGATAAAATCACCGAGGACGTGCGTGCGCAGCTCGCGGCGCAGGCGGCCGACGTTTCGCTGGTGATGGCTTACGGTCATATCCTCAAACAGGATTTCATCGATACGCCGCGTCTTGGAACGCTGAACCTGCACGCCTCGATTTTGCCCGCTTATCGCGGTGCATCGCCCATTCAGACTTCGATTGCCAACGGTGAACGCGAGACGGGCGTGTCGCTCATGCGCATCGTTCGCCAATTGGACGCCGGCCCGGTGGCCGACATCCAACGCGTGAGCATCGAGCCGCACGACACGGCTTTGGAAATCGAAGCGAAACTCGCAGGCGCGTGCGTGCCGCTGCTGGCCCGCACGCTGGCGCGCTTTGCGGCGGAGAAACTTGATTTCGTAGAGCAGGACCACAGCGCGGCGACGTTTTGCCGACGTTTGGTGAAGGACGACGGGCGCCTCGATTTCAACGCGTCGGCGACGACGTTGGCCGCACGGATTAATGGGCTGTTTCCCTGGCCGGCGTGTTCGGTCGAGATCGAAGGACAGCCCGTGAAAATCGGCCTAGCCGACGCGTTGTCTGGCGATGCGTCGGCGGGTGTGGTCGCGGGAACGGACGGCTTGGGCCTGCTCGTTCGGACGGGCTCGGGCATTTTGCGCTGCCTGCGTTTACAGAAACCGGGCGGAAAAATGCTGCCAGCGACCGAGTTTTTGCGCGGTTTCCCAATCAGCGCTGGAACGGTTCTGCCGTCGGCGCCGCTGCCACCGCTGGTCGGGCCGATTCCGTTTCCCTACAAGCGAACGGTGCAAGGCTAGCTCTTGTTTTTGCCGGAAACTTTCCGCAAAGTCGGCGCTCATGTTGAAAACTTTCCTTTGGGGCGCCGGTTTCGCCCTGCTTTCATTGACGGCTCATGGTCAATCTGTGGGCACCGAATTGGCCAATCTTCGGGAGGACGTTCGCCTGCTCACGCAAAAAGTCGGCGCGTTGACGCTCAAGGTCGAAGACCTCGAACGAGAGAACACCGCGCTTCAGGCGCAGAACACCAACTCCGCGCAAGCCTATGCGACGGTGGCGCAACTTAACGCCGCTATCGCTGACTTGAACCGGGCGATCAAAGAAGGCGACGCCGCGACCGCCTCCAGCGCTGCTGCTCAGATCAAGCGTCTCGGCGATGCAACCAATGCCGCGCTCGATTCCATTTCCAAAGGCGCCGCGCAGCAACGTCCTGCCCCGCAGCAACAGACGACGTTCAGCGACAATTTCCCCGCTGAGGGCGTCAGCTACACGGTCCAGCGTGGTGACACGCTTTCGACGATCTCCCGCAAGACCGGGGCCAAGCTTTCCGATATCATCAACGCCAATAAAATCGCCGATCCCACCAAGGTTCGGGTTGGCGACACGCTCTTCATTCCCGGAGGCAAATAATCCCATGTGCGCAGCTTCTAAATCACGTCTCGGTCGCGGTCTCGGTGGCCTCATTGCCGCGGCCTCGCCTGCCAAACCCGCCGCTCCGGCTCCCGTCGCTGCGCCCGCGCCGACGGCACCCGCTGCTCCCGGCTTTGCCGAGATCACGGTCAGCCAGATCGTGCCGAGCCCATATCAGGCGCGCCGCGAGATTTCCCCTGACCAGCTCTCCGAGCTGTCCGAGAGCATTCGCAGCGAAGGGCTCTTGCAGCCCATCGTCGTGCGCAAGGTCGGCGACAAATACGAACTCATCGCCGGCGAACGCCGTTGGCGCGCCTTCCAGTTACTCAAAATCAAGGTCATCCCGGCACGCGTCGTCGAAGCGAGCAACGCTTCGTCCGCTGCTCTCGGCCTGATCGAGAACTTGCAGCGCGAAGGACTCAACCCGCTCGAAGAAGCCTACGGCTACGCGAGCTTGATCCGTGACTTCGACCTCACGCAGGAAGCCGCCTCTGAGCGCGTGGGTAAAGGCCGTGCTTCGGTCGCGAATTCGCTGCGTTTGTTGTCCCTCGACGCCGAACTTCAAGGCTACGTTTCCAAGGGTATTTTGTCCGTCGGTCATGCGAAAGTTTTGCTCGGCATCGAAGACGCCCCGCAACGCGCCTTGATCGCCCGTCGCGTGCTCGAGGAAGGCCTCAGCGTCCGCGCCACCGAGAAACTCGTGCAGGCCAAAAAAGCCGGCGCGCCCGCTCCGTCGTCGCAAACGCCCGCCAACCGCAAGCTCGCCACCGCAGATGCGGCCGCCGTTTCCGGTATCGAGAAAAAACTTACATCCTACCTCGGCGCCCGCGTTGCTCTCCAACACACGCCCAAGAAGGGCAAGATCGTGATCGCCTACGCGGGCAACGACGACTTGCAGCGCATCCTCGAAAAACTGGGCGTGGAAGCCTGAGCACCTCGTGGTTCGTAAAAAAGCAACTCGGGTTTTCAACGAGGCCGTCGGCGGCCTCTCCGATGTTGCCGATTACCTGAAGCTCGATCCAGTCCCGCCGGTCTGGCGAGAACTGCGGAAGTATTCTTTCGCGAAGTTCAAAAGCGACATCATGGCGGGACTGATGGTGGCGATCGTCACCATCCCGCAGGCGGTGGGTTTTGCGCTGATCACGGGCCTGCCAGTGCAGGCAGTGATCACGACAGCGGTGGTCGGTGGCCTGGTGTGCGCGATGTTCAGCACCTCGCGGCATCTGATTTTTGGGCCGACCAATACGCTGTCGATTCTGTTGGCAGGCGCATTGCTCACCGTCGCGCCGTTACCGCTGCTCCCCCTGCAAAAGGCGTTGGTCATCGGTTTGTTGATCGGCGCGATGCAGCTGGCGGCGGGGTTTTTCAAGCTGGGAAATCTCACGCGGTTTATCTCACGCACGGTGCTCGTCGCGTATGCCACCGCGGTCGGTCTGCTTATCGCGACCGGGCAGGTGGGCAACCTGCTCGGGCTGGGCGACGGGGCGGGGCCGAAGTTTTTCGACGCGCTGAGCCATGTGTGGCGACGCGTGTCGGTATTGGATATCAACATGCCGGCCGCATGCATCGGCCTCGGCAGTTTGTTGGCACTGCTTTTGATCAAACGACTTCGCCCTCGCTGGCCGGAAGGACTGATCGTGTTGGGTGTGACGGCCACGGCCTCGCTTGCCATCGACTTCAGCGCGCTGGGCGTGCCGTTGGTCCGCGATTTCGGAAAGGTGCTGGCGCAAGTTCCGCTGCTCGGCGAGTTCCCGCTTAACGAAGCCGGCATGACGTTGATCCCCTTCATCGCCTCGGCGGCACTGGCTGCGGCGATCTTGGGTATGCTCGAAGCCGTCTCGATCACGCAAAGCATCGCGGCGCGTTCGGGGCAGAAGATAAATCCCAACCAGGAGCTCCTCGCGATGGGCGCGGCCAACTTGTCCGTCTCGATCTTCGGGGGTATTCCCGGCTCGGCCTCGTTTGTGCGCAGCGCAGTGTGTTTTCAGTCGGGCGGATCCTCCCAACTTGCCGCGATTTTTTGCAGTGCGCTGATTCTTACGATCGTCTGGCTGACGGCGCCGCTGGTGAATTTCATTCCTGTCGCGGCACTGGCGGCGACGATCATTCACATCGCGATCCGGCTG
>JBEVND010000255.1:0-5771 GCA_040508285.1 Rariglobus sp.
GGAAATTGGCGACGAGCGCTTCCTCGAGCGTGGCTTTGAACGCCTCGACCAAGCCGTGCGGCAGACGGCGGATAAAGCCCACCGTATCGGTAACAAGCAGCTTCTGGTTGCCGCGCAAAACGAGCTGACGCGTAGTTGGATCGAGCGTGGCGAACAGTTTGTCCTCGGCCAGCACGCTGGCGCCGGTGAGGGCGTTGAGGAGGGAGGATTTGCCGGCGTTGGTATAGCCGACAATCGCAGCGGTCGGCACAGGCACGCGCTGGCGTTTTTGACGCTGGACGCCGCGTTGCTTGCGGACGTCGACCAGCTCGCGTTTGAGACGCGTGATGCGGTCGTTGACGAGACGACGATCCTGCTCGAGCTGGGTTTCGCCTTCGCCGCCCATACCGGCTCCGCCACCGCCGCCCTGACGTGACAAGTGCGTCCAGGCGCGGGTGAGGCGAGGCAGGGAATATTCCATGCGCGCGAGGGCGACTTGAATGACGGCTTCACGGGTTTGCGCGCGGTCGGCGAACACGTCGAGAATGACTTCCTGGCGGTCGATGACGGCGATGCCGGCGAGTTTTTCCCAGTTGCGCTGCTGAGCGGGTGAAAGGGTTTCGTCGAAGACGATCACGTCGCAGTTCAGCTCCTTGGCTGCGGCGACGATCTCGTCCGCTTTGCCGCTACCGACAAGCGTCGCAGGCGTGGGCGCACGAAGGTTGACCAAGTTGCGACCAACGATGCCGATATGGAGATTTTCAACGAGTTCCTGCAATTCGTTGAGGAGTTCCTCGGCCTCGCCTGTCGCCATTTTGGAGGTCTGGACGCCTACGAGGTAGGCGCGTTCGACGCGTTTCGGATCTTTTTGCGGGGTATTGTCGAGGAAGTCGGCCATCAATGAAAGGGGATCAAGCAAGCGCGGACACGCAGGCGAGTCAAACGTGACGGCGAACCTGCAATTTCGACGGAGTTTTCGGTTGCACCGGCGGCTAACCGCTTTGCACTAGCGCCCAGTGTCTTCGTCCTACCAAGTCATCGCGCGCAAGTGGCGCCCCCAGACGTTCAACGACGTCGTCGGGCAGGACCACGTGGTGCGGACGCTCAAGAACGCCATCGCGCGCAATCGCATCGCGCACGCCTACCTGTTTGTCGGCCCGCGCGGCACTGGCAAAACCTCGACTGCGCGTATTTTTGCCAAGGCGCTTAACTGCACCGATGGTCCCAAGGCTGATTTTGATCCCAAGGATCCGGCCGTGCAGTCGATCACCGAAGGCACCTCGATGGACGTGATCGAGATCGACGGTGCGTCGAACAACTCGGTCGACCAGATCCGCGATCTGCGCGACGACGTGCGTTACGCGCCGACGCAGGGTAAATACAAAATCTACATCATCGACGAGGTGCACATGCTCTCCAACCAGGCGTTCAACGCCTTGTTGAAGACCCTCGAAGAACCGCCCGAGCACGTGAAATTTGTCTTTGCGACGACCGACGTGCAGAAGGTGCTCCCGACGATCCTGTCGCGTTGTCAGCGGTTCGACCTGAAGCCGATCCCGAGCGACTTGATCGTGCTGCGCCTGCAGAAGATCGCCGACGAGGAAAAGATCTCGGTCACGCCCGAGGCGCTGGCGTGCATTGCCCGCATGGCCGATGGAGGTATGCGCGATGCCCAGTCCATTTTTGACCAGATGATCTCCTTCTGCGGGACGGAGATTTCCGAGCCGGATGTGCTGGATGTCTACGGCTTGGTGTCGGGCGAGAAGATTGCCGCGTTGTCCGGCGCCGTGGCGGCGGGCGATCACCAAAAGATCATCGCGATCGTCGACGAGTGCGACGAAAGCGGACGCGATCTCGTGCGCTTGCTCACCGATATGCAGGCGCTGGTGCGTCAGGCATTGCTTGATGCAATCGCCAAGGGCGGTCGTAGCGACAAGCTCGGCGGCGTCTCGATGACGACGGAGCAGCTGACGCGTTTGCTCGATGGCCTGCGTGAAGGCGAAGGCGGCGTGAAGCTCGGTCTCGCAGAGAAGATCAATTTTGAGGTGACGCTGCTGAAGGCGGTCGAGGCAAGTCGTTCGAGGGCGATCGATTCGCTCATCAAAGAATTGGCTTCACTCGCAGAAGAATCTCCCGCCACGGAAACTCCGGGCGGCGATAGCGAAAAAAAAAAGGACTGATTGAGCGTCTGGAATCGCGGCTCGTGCTCGCGATCGAAGTCGCCAAATCGGCTCAGCCGCCCATCGCCCTTCCCGAGGGCGATTCAGATGCGCCGGACGAAGATGCCGGCGACCCGCTTCAAGAGCGCATGTCCAGCGTCGAGGTGGCCGCGCTCGCCGCCGCAGGGGCGACAACTGGAGCGACGGGCGCACCGAGTTTCGACGACGATGGCCCGATCTGGCCCGATGAGACTTCGGAATCCGCGATGCGTGTAGAGGTTTCTGAACGCGGTGAGACCTTGTCGTCGAAAGCTGCACGTGAAGCAGCGGAAGCGGCAGCCGAAGCCGCGGCGGAAAAGAAAAACCTGCCGCCGCTCGATGACCTGATCGCAAAGATTCCCGCAGATGTCCTCGATACGTTGGAGGATCTCTTCCGGGTGAAGTTCGTGAAAGTCGCCCGCACGCCGAAGAACGTGTTCAAAACCTGACGGGGCGGTCAGCGTTCAGTCCAAGTTGCGCCAATCGGCCTCGTGCCGGGATCGCGATTGTAGACATACGTTTGGGCGATCGTCTCGGAGGAGGAAGTCATCAGTCGCACCGCTTCACGGCGATAGAGGCCGTCTGAAAGGCCTTCGAAATCGTCGAGGTGGGCCAGCGCGGCATCGGTCACCGACCAGAGTTCGCCGGTGACGCCTTCTCTGTCCGATGGATCGACGATCATCCCAGGGTAGTCGCCTAAATCGTAGAGGCGATAACCGGGCGCGGTGCGGGCCTCGCCGGTGTAGGTCTGGCCGGCAAGGTGATGATGGTTTTTGCAGCCGCGTTTGAGCGTTCCGTAAACAAAGAGAAGTGTCATTGGTTTACGGATACGTTGAGCGCGCGGCCTGCCGCTCAGGCAGCGGGCTCGTGAATCTCGATCACCAGTGCGGTGGTGTTGTCGCGACCGGAGTTCTCAAGTGCCTTTTCGACCAGGCGGCGGGCGGCCTCGTGCGTGGACGTGGCGGCGTCGGGTGTGCGGATCACTTCGTCGATGTTGCGATCCCACAAGCCATCGGTGAGGCCGTCCGAGCAAATGACAAAACGATCACCGGGGCGGTAACCGACCGCGCCCAAGTGCGGATCCACAAACTGGTGGCCGGCGCCAAGTGCCTGGTTGAGTGCGTTGCGACGCGGGTGGGAGCGCGCTTCGCGTTCGTTGATTTGGCCGGAACGGCGCAGGTAGCCCACGAAGCTGTGGTCGTGGCTGATTTGGGAAATACCGCCTTCTTTGGGCAGATAATAAATACGGCTGTCTCCGATGTGGCCGAAATACATCCAACCGGGGGCAAACCAGCAGAGACTCAACGTAGCGCCCATGCCGGAACACTCCTCGTAGGAGTAGCCGAGTTTGCTGAGCTCTTGGTGAATCGAAGAAAAAAGTTCGCCGAGCAGGTCCGAGAAGCCGCTGGCCAAACCTTGGGCGGACAACCGAAAGCCCTTGGGCAGCAGTTTGGTGATTTTGTCCAAGGCAATACGGCTGGCGAATTCGCCTGATTTGGCGCCGCCCATGCCGTCGCTCACGGCGAACACGAAATCGGCCTGCTCCATGGACGCCTCGCCGATTTTACCCAGGTAGCTGACTTCGCGGCCGTTCACGGTGACGCCGAGGAACGAATCTTCGTTATTGGTGCGCACATGACCGATATGGGTCATGCCTGACCAATGAATAACGGGCGGCGGGGTGGAGTCTTTGGCGGGTTGAGTGGCCATCTAGGCAGGGAGACGTAAACGCTCAGCGTGAAGAAAGAGAACGCCGGCCTGCAAACCAAACCTCGTGAAATGCCGACTTGGGCCGCTTGCCGCGGATCTGTGCGCAAATTCCATCACGAAGGCGTTTCGCGCGCACGAACGGCTGCTCAAAATTGTTCACTTCAGCCGCCAGGCATTGGCGGTTGGTTGCTGCCGTCCAACAAGGTGGCGAATTCGAAATCGATTACACAAAAACGCCCGTCGGAATTTCGGTAAGTGATGTTGCGCATGAATGCGTCGTCGTGACGCACGCCGAAGCTCTCCAGCTCGGCGAAAATTTGCTTCATCTTCTCATCGCTTAGGTGGTCAACGCGCGTGCCGCAATTGTCGGTGACGATCTTGAGATTGTCCGGCTCCACTTCGAGGAGCTTCGGAACGAACGTGCAGCCACGTTGTTCCAGATATTTGAGCACAAGCACCTCGTTCTCAAACCGTTCCTTCGCTTGGTGTCCGCGAAAGCTTTTGTGGACGCGACCATCGTAGCCGATTCTGACCAACGCGCGGGCGGTGTCTTTTACCTCATGCATTTGGAAGTGGTGCGACCATCGGTTTAGCGGAGAGTTCTGGCAAGGTTGGCGTGAAATTGAAGCCGTGATCGGCGTGAAAAAAATTCATCCACTGGCCAAGTTCCGATTGCCACTGGCATGACAGGTGCTCATACAAGCGCACGGTTTTTGAGCTGCCTATTTTCGAGAGCCATTCGTCTTCCGAGATAACGCACTTCCCGATCCGCACTACACAACCTACTCATGGCCAAATACAAATTGGAATACATCTGGCTCGATGGCTACAAGCCCGTGGCCAACCTGCGCAGCAAGACACAGATCAAGGAATTCAGCAGCTTCCCCAAGCTCGATGACCTTCCCAATTGGGGCTTCGATGGTAGCTCCACGAAGCAGGCCGAAGGCCGCAGCTCTGACTGCGTGCTGAAGCCCGTGGCCGTGTATCCCGACACCACCCGTAAGAACGGCGTGCTCGTCATGTGCGAAGTCATGATGCCGGACGGGAAGACCCCGCACGTCACCAACTCCCGCGCCACCATCGTTGACGACGAGGGCACCTGGTTCGGCTTCGAGCAGGAATATTTCCTCTATCAAGACGGTCGTCCTCTCGGCTTCCCCGAGGGTGGCTATCCCGCTCCCCAAGGCCCTTACTACACGGGCGTGGGCTACAAGAACGTGGGCGACATCGCCCGCCAGATCGTCGAAGAGCACCTCGACCTCTGCTTGGACGCTGGCATCAACCACGAAGGCATCAATGCCGAGGTCGCCGCCGGCCAGTGGGAATTCCAGATCTTCGGCAAAGGCTCCCGCAAGGCTGCCGACGACGTTTGGGTTGCCCGTTACCTGCTCGTTCGCCTCTGCGAAAAGTATCAGGTTGACGTCGAGTTCCATTGCAAACCGATCCGCGACATCTGGGGCAAGTCCCTCGATTGGAACGGTTCCGGCATGCATGCCAACTTCTCGACCACCTACCTCCGCGAAACCGGTGGCAAGGAATACTTCGAGAAGCTCATGGCCGCGTTCAACCAGTTCCGCGACGAGCACATCGCCGTCTACGGTCCGGACAATCACCTCCGCCTCACTGGTCTCCACGAGACCCAGTCGATCGACAAGTTCAGCTACGGTCTCGCTGACCGCGGCGCTTCCGTCCGTATCCCCCATAGCTTCGTTAACAACGGCTACAAGGGCTACCTGGAAGACCGTCGTCCGAACTCCGCCGCGAACCCTTACGATGTGGCTTCCCGCATCCTCAAGACGATCGCTTCGGTTCCGACCAAGTAATTCGCGCTGAATTCGCGAGGCTCGGTCACGAGCTTCGCTCCCTTTTCGACGCGGCTCCGCC
>JBEVND010000300.1:0-3742 GCA_040508285.1 Rariglobus sp.
CGTTGAGGTTTTCGGCGTAGCCGCGCGCCTGCTCCTTGGCTTCGTAGGGGTCGACGTTTTCCTTCTTGGCTTCGAGGACGGCGAGCGGGCCGCGTTCGCCGCATAGCACGTAGTCGGCGCGACCACCGACGCCGGTCATCTCAAATCGAACCTGTTTGGAGTTGAGCAAATCCCAGCCGCTGAACTCAAGGGCCTTGTCAATGAGGATGCGGGAGAAAGCTTCGTTTTGACTCGGGGGCATGCGTGACGGTGGGCGTTTGTGGCGGGTGCAAGCTGCTAGCGCAACGTCAGTTTCACGAGGAGTAGATCTAGCGCGGAGCGTGCTGAATTAATCGCTTACGTCCGTCGCCACTCGCTCGGGGTGGAACCCGTTTGTTTGCGGAACCAGCGTGCGAAGTAGTTGGGGTCGTCGAAGCCGGCGCGGGCGGCGGCGTCGGCGATGCTCGCGTCGCTGCGGAGGGATTTTTGCGCGGCTTCCAAGCGCAGGCGGTCGCGGAGGGCGCGGAGGCCGACGCCCGTTTCGCGCTTCAGCTTTCGGTTGAGGTAGTCGGGCTGGTAGCCCGTTTCCTTGGCGACGGCGGCGAGCGGGGCGGGGGTGCGGAGCAGCGTGCTCACGCGTTCGAAGAGCGGGACGGGGCCGGCGGGTGCGGCGCGTTCGGGGGACGACTCGAGGAGGCGGGCGATCACGGCGATGATCGCGGGGTAGTCGGAGAGGGTGAGGCGGCCTTTGCGCGGGACGCGGGCGAGGAGGTCGTGGAGTTCGTTGAGCGTGCTTTGCGGGAGCTTGCGGTGGCCACTGCGGACGCGGTTGTGCGCTTCGAGGTCGTAGTCGAGCACGAGGCAGAGCGGGCGGCTGGAGCCTTGTTGCGAAAAGCCGTGGGGCATGCCGGCGGGAATCACAAAGAGGTCGCCGGCGTGGGCGTCGCGGCGGCGGCCTTTGATCGTCTGCCAGCCTTCGCCGGAGAGGTAGAGAATGAGCTGGGTGAACTCGTGCGTGTGCTCGGCGACTTCGGCTTCGCGGTGGCGGTTGAGTTGCAGTTTACGCAGGACAAAACCGAGGGCTTGAATCTCGATTTTTTGGATGAGGATGGGGCTCCAGGCTAGCATCGTGGGGAGTCGGATTGGTGCTAGCAAAGGTCGGCTTAGTTCTAACGGCAAGACTTGGTTGCGCGTATGATGGGGACGCTCAGTTCAACCCCGCGTCTTCCCGTTTTCCTTCGTCCCTGTTTCCTCCCTTTTTCCAAACACCATGACCACACATAAAGTCGGCATCATCATGAACGGCGTCACCGGCCGCATGGGAACCAACCAGCATTTGCTGCGCTCCATCGCGGCGATCATCGCTCAGGGCGGCATCAAGCTGTCCGACGACGAGGTGATCATGCCCGATCCGATCCTGGTCGGTCGCAGTGCGTCCAAGCTCGCCGCGCTGGCCGTGCGCGCCGGTCTGGCCGAGGACCGTATCACCACGAACCTCGACACCGCGCTGGCCGATCCGAACAACATCATCTACTTCGACTCGACCCTCACCGGTCAGCGTCCGACGGGCGTGCGCAAGGCCATCAAGGCCGGCAAACACATCTACTGCGAAAAGCCCACCGCCACGACCTCCAAGGAAGCGCTCGCGCTCTTCAAGGAAGTGACCGAGGCCGGCCTCAAGAACGGCGTCGTCCAGGACAAGCTCTGGCTGCCCGGTCTCGTGAAGCTCAAGTGGCTCATCGATCAGGGCTTCTTCGGGAAAATCCTCTCCGTGCGCGGCGAGTTCGGTTACTGGGTGTTCACCGGCGAGCACGAGAAGCTGCAGCGTCCGTCGTGGAACTACCGCAAGGAAGAGGACGGCGGCATCATCGTGGACATGATCTGCCACTGGCAGTATGTGATCCAGAATCTCTTCGGCGACATCAAGAGCCTGACCTGCATCGGTGCGACCCACATCCCCGAGCGTTGGGACGAGAACGGTAAGAAATACAAGTGCACCGCCGACGACGCCGCCTATGCGACGTTCGAGCTGCACAACGGCACGATCCTGCACTTCAACTCCTCGTGGGCGACCCGCGTTGACCGCGACGATCTCCTCACGTTGCACGTGGACGGCACGCACGGCACGGCGGTCGCCGGTCTGCGCGATTGCAAAGCGCAGTCGCTCGCGGCCACCCCGCGTTGTATTTGGAATCCGGATATCGACAGCCCCGTCAAATACAAGGACGGCTGGACCCGCGTGCCGGACCAGGCGGTTTACGACAACGCGTTCAAGGTGCAGTGGGAGCTCTTCCTCAAGCACGTCGTCAAGGACGAGCCATTCCCCTGGACGCTGAAGGAAGGCGCCAAGGGCGTGCAGCTCGCCGAACTCGCGCTCGACTCCTGGGCCAAGCGCAAGTGGGTCGATGTGCCGAAGATGGGCTGAGCTATTCGGTTTACAGGCGAAAGCCGCGTTCCCTTGGGGGGCGCGGCTTTTTTGTGGGCGGGGGTGAAGGGCCGATCTTGAGACGATCTTGAAACGCAACGGCGCGAAGGTGCAAAGAGGACGATCCAAGGTTCGGATTGTTGAACCACAGAGGCACGGAGAGCACAGAGAAGGGAATGGGAGGTGTCCCTGTGCTTACGTTTTCTGGTCTGAACTTTGCAGCTTAGCGTCTTTGCGATTCAAACTCCGAGGCGCGGAAGACGATCTTGAAACGCAAAGACGCTTCGAAACGCTGTGATCTCTGTGGCTCTGGGGTTCATTTTTTCGGGTCGAAACTTTGCGTCCTGGCGTCTTTGCGTTTCAACTCTGTCCCTGCCTTGAATCGTTGCCTTATAAATCGGGGAAACATTTCCATCTGGGGAACTTTCACTTGCGGGAGCGGTGTCATGGCTAATCTTGCAACAGCTCGCGTTTCGGCGTGTCGGTGTGGAACCGATCGCCTCGCGGTCTCTCTCATCCTCCAACTTTAAAAACACCATGCTTATTTGGATTCTTCTCATCATCGGTCCCATGCTCTTCGGTCTCTACGCGCAGATGCGGGTGAAGAGCGCTTACAACAAGAACGTGCAGATCCTGTCGCGTGGTCGCATCACCGGTCGTGAAGCCGCCGATGCGGTCATGCGCTCGGCCGGTATCACCAATGTCGAGATCGTGCAGGTGCCCGGCCAGTTGACCGACCACTATGATCCGATCCACCGCCGCCTCGCGTTGTCGGAGCTGAACTACAACGGCACCAGCCTCGCGGCGCTCGGCGTCGCGGCGCATGAAGCCGGTCACGCGATCCAGCACAAGGTGGGCTACGCGATGATGAACGTGCGCCAGACGCTTGCGCCCGCCACGCAGATCGCGGCGAGTGTATCCAATTATGTGATTCTCGCGGGTATTCTGATGGTGAGCTACCTGGGCAATGCGATGGGTTACAACCTGCTCTACATCGGCGCGATCGCGCTGGGTGTGATCGTGTTGTTCCAGTTGGTCACGCTGCCGGTGGAGTTTGACGCGAGCCGTCGCGCCAAGGCGCAGCTGACGAACCTGGGCATTCTCGACAAAGACGAGATGAAGGGCGCCAACGAAACCCTCGATGCCGCCGCGCTGACCTACGTCGCCGCGTTCGTCGCCGCGCTCGGTTCGCTGCTGCACATCCTCATGATCATCGCCGGCGGCCGCCGGGAAGAGTAAGGCGGCGACGGACTCGATCTTGAACGCAACGACGCCAAGGCGCTAAGAGCCGATCCCCGAGTCGTAGATTTAACCTCCGCCAAAAGCCGCGCCTCAACG